>CAYMSE010000317.1:0-7495 GCA_964392935.1 uncultured Oleiharenicola sp. | reverse complement strand
CTGACCCTGCTCCTCGCCGCGCTCGTGCTCGGGGAAAACCTGACGGTGCGCACCCTCGTGGGCTGCGGCTTGATCCTCGCCGGCACGGCGGTGATCGTCTGGCCCAAATGATCGCCCCCCCGCCCCGCGTTTTCCTGGCCGAGGCCGACTGGCGCGCGCGGCGCGCGGCCCACGAGCGGCGCGTGCGCGCCTGGACCGACCCGCACCAGGCGCGGCAGGCGCGCGGCGAACCGCACCCCGTGGAGGACTTCCTGTTCGAATACTACCGCTTTCTCCCGAGCTGGCTCCGGCGCTGGCACCCCGGCCCGGACACCATCCTGCAGGGTGACGCGGCGACGGAATTCCTGCGTTGGCCCGAATACGAGCGGCGCGACGGCGGCGTGGCGCTGTGCGTGGCGGCCTTTCCCGCCGCGCGGCGGACGACCATCGCGTGGCTGCTCGGCCTGCTCCGCGCCACGGCCGCGCGACCGCCCTTCTTCGGCTGCGCCGGCCTGCACGAATGGGCGATGGTGTACCGCCAGACGCCGGAGGCGGTGCGCCACCGTGCCTGGCCGCTGCGCTTTCCGGCGGAGGAACTGGCGCGCATCGTCGAGGCGCAACCCGTGCGCTGTTCGCATTTCGACGCCTTCCGGTTCTTCACGCCCGCGGCGCGACCGCTGAACCGCTTGCAACCCGAGCGCGCGACGGCCGCCGAGCTCGAGCAGCGCGGTTGCCTGCACGCGAACATGGATCTCTACAAATGGGCGTTCAAGCTGACGCCCTTCACGCCCAGCGAGCTGACCGCCGACTGCTTCGCCCTCGCCCGCGACATCCGCGAGATCGACATGCGGGCGAGCCCGTACGACCTGCGCGCACTCGGCTACACCCCGATCCCCGTCGAAACCCCCGCCGGCCGCGAAGAGTACGAATCGCACCAGCGGACCTTCGCCGAGCGGAGCCAGCCACTCCGCCAGCAGCTCATCGCGCTCTGCGAGCGACTGCTCGCCGGCTGACCCCTTCCGGCACTCCCCCGGAACGTTTGTCATATAATAGATGACAAACTTCCGCCCCGGTCAGGGCCGCAATCGCGCGCCGAAACAGGCGATGCCGATCTGGCGCGCGGTGTTGTCCGCCCCTTCCGCCACCGGTGGCGCGCTGCTGCGCAGCTCGAGTTCAAGCCGCCCGCGGACGAAGGGCAGCGAGGGCAGCGTGATCCACTGCGGCCGGTCGCCGATAGGCCCGCGCCACACCCTGCGGCCGGCATGCCACACCTCGAGGTCGCGCGGCGTGCGGCCGCGCACCTGCAATTCCAGCTGCGCGGTCTCCGGCCACGGCAGCGCGCGGAAAACCAGCCCGCCCGAGTCGCCGCACCATGCCCACCGGTGCCGGGCGTTCCACTCCGCCACCGACCAGCGGGCGTCCGTTTCGAGCAGGCGCGGGCGGTGCCACGTGCTGGACGCCGGCAGCTCGTGCGGGCTCCCGGGGGGCACCGCGAACGCGTGCAGCCCCGCGAACACCGAGAGGCTCCCGGCCAGCAGCCACGCGAGCGGGGCGCGGTCGCGGACCACGCGGACCGTGAACGCCAGCGTCAGCGGAAGCAGCACGCGGCTGGCGGCATTCGGAAACCCGCCCCACACCGCGGGGCCCATGACCGCGAGCAACAGCACGTAGGCGGCACCAAGGCGCCACCACGGGCACGACCAGCGCGGACGCCAGAGGAGGTAGGCGACCTGCAGCGTGAGCGTGACATGCTCCAGCGCGCTCTCGAGCTGCAACCGGGGATTGCCCAGCACCTCCTGGCTGCCCCAGAGCTCGGCCCAGCGCCCCCACCATCCCTCGAGCGGCCAGCCGAGATTGCGCTGGCCCGAACTCGTGCCGCCGATGGCGTCATGAATGTAGGCGAGCCAGATGGCGAGCGGGAGGAGCGTCAGCGCCACTGCCCCGGCCAGACGCGCAACCGGGCGCTGGCGCCATTCGGCGACCGTACCGGGCAGCAACGCCGCGGCGCCCAGCACGACGGTCTCGCGGGCGAGCGCGCCGAGCCCGAGCAGCCCGCCCGCCCCGAGCGGCCGGCCGGCTTCGACCCAGAGCAGCGCGCCGGCCGTCAGCAGCAACGCCGCGAGGTCGGTCAACGCGTAGCGGACACTGAACAGCACGCCGGCGCTGAGCAGCACCAGTGTCCACGCGAGGGTGCCGCGTCCGTCGGGCGGGAAAACCCGCCAAAGCACGGCGGCGAAGACGAACCAGAGGACGACGTTGATCCCTGCGTAGGCCCGCATGGCCGCCACCGGGTCGCCGCGCCCCAGCGCCCAGGCTGCGGCGCTGAGCAGGATGCGCCGCGCGCGGTAGCCGAGGTCGTCGATGGAGGTCCGCAGCGCCGGATCGCGCAACGCCGGGCTCGTGGCGATCTGCGCGTAGTACCCGCCGTCGTAGGAGCCGGCGTCATCGTGCACATAAATCGGCTGGTCGCGGATTACGGGCAGCCCCTCCTGCGCCATGAGCGGATCGATCTGCAGGAACCGCGTGAACCCGTAGTACGAATGCCAGTGCCGCACCGCGACCCACAGCATCACGCCCAGCACGGCCAGCCGGAATCCCGCCGCCATCCGGGCGGGAGTCAGGTACGAACGGAGGTGCGGCCGCATGGCCGCCACAACACCGGCCGGCCGCGGGCGAGGCAACAGCGGACCCGCGGCCGGGGATTGGCGCTGGAGTTTTCTCGCCGCGTCATTTCCCTTGGCCGCACCCCATGAAAGCCCCCTGGCTCGCCCTGCTCACCCTGCTCGCGGCCGCCTCCGGTGCGGCGGCCGCCGAACCCTACACCATCGCCGTCATCCCCAAGGGCACGACGCACGAATTCTGGAAGTCGATCCACGCCGGCGCCATCAAGGCCCAGCGCGACCTCGCCGCGAGCGGCATCACCGTGGACGTCATCTGGAAGGGTCCGCTGCGCGAGGACGACCGCGAGCAGCAGATTCAGGTCGTGGAGAACTTCGTCGGCCGGCAGGTCAGCGGCATCGTGCTGGCCCCGCTCGACAACAAGGCGCTCGTCGCGCCGGTCGAGACCGCGGTGCGCGGCCGGATCCCGGTCGTCATCATCGACTCCGGGCTCAGTTCCCCCGCCATCGCGAGCTTCGTGGCCACCGACAACCGCGAGGGCGGGCGCATCGCGGCCCGGCACCTCGGCGAGCTCCTCGGCGGCAAGGGCAACGCCATCATGCTCCGCTACGCGGTCGGCTCGGCCAGCACCGAGGAACGCGAGGCGGGCTTCCTCGAGGTCATGCAGCGCGACTTCCCGGGCATCAAGCTGCTGTCGACCGACCAGCACGCCGGCGCCACGCGCGACACGGCGCGGCGCACGGCGGAGAACCTCCTCAACCGCTACGGCCGCGACGTGCAGGGCATCTTCACCTGCAACGAATCGAGCTCGGTCGGCATGCTGCTGGCGCTGCGCGACGCCGGCCTGGCCGGCGGCCGCGTGAAGCTGGTCGGCTTCGATGCCGGTGAGACGCTCAACGCCGCGCTGCGCGCCGGCGACGTGCAGGGCCTCGTCGTGCAGAATCCGTTCAACATGGGCTACCTCGGCGTCAAGACCATCGTCGCCGCGCTGCGCGGCGAGCCCGTGCCGGCGCGCATCGACACCGGCGTCGGCTTCCTGACGAAGGAGAACCTCAACGACCCGGCGCTCGCCGACATCGTGCACCCGCCGTTGAAGGACTACCTGGAATGAAGCCGCCCGGGAGCCCCGCCCGCGCCGGCGCCCCGCCCTGGTGGCGGGTGCTCTGGACGCGATTCGGCCCCTTCCTCGGCCTGCTGCTGGTCATCGCCTTCTTCGCCGCGCCGGCCGAGACGCGCGGATACTTCCTCTCGTACCACAACTTCAAGATCATCTTCACCCAGACGGTGATCGTCGCGGTGGGCGCGCTGGGCATGACGGTGATCATCGTCAGCGGCGGCATCGACCTGTCCGTCGGCTCGGGCATCGCGCTCACCAGCGTCATCGGCGCGCTGCTGATCCAGCACGGCTGGGGCCCGGCGGCGACGGTGGCGGCGCTCGTCGCCAGCGGGGCGCTGCTCGGCCTGCTCAACGGCGCGGCCATCGCCGGCCTGCGCATGACGCCCTTCATCATCACCCTCGGCACCCTCGGCATCGCGCGCGGCGCCGCCAAGTGGCTCGCCGACAACCAGACCGTCAACTACGACGCGTCACCGATCAACGGGTGGATGACGACCGCGGACCCGTTCGACCGCACGCTGCCACCCGGCGTCTGGGTCGCGCTGGTGCTCGCGGCCCTGACCGCCACGCTCCTGCGGCGCACGGTCTTCGGCCGCCACGTGTTCGCGCTGGGCTCGAACGAGACCGCCGCGCGCTTCAGCGGCGTGCCCACGGCCCGCCTCAAGGTCCTCGTCTACACCGTCGCCGGGGCCTTCTTCGGGCTCGCCGGCCTGCTCCAGCTCTCGCGCCTGCGGCAGGGCGACCCGACCGTCGCCGTCGGGCTCGAGCTCGACATCATCGCCGCGGTCATCATCGGCGGCGCCAGCCTCAGCGGCGGCGTCGGCACCGTCCTCGGCTCGATGATCGGCGCCCTCATCATGAGCGTGCTGCGCAACGGCTCGCAGCAGATGGGCTGGCCGACGTATTTCCAGGAGATCATCATCGGCCTCGTGATCATCGTCGCGGTCTTCCTCGACCGCCTGCGCCAGAGCCGCGGTGCCGCGGCCTGACGCGCTATTGCCACGGCGCGCATCGCCCGCATCATGCCCGCCGGGATGGACGATTCCACCGCTTCGCAGGCGCCGTTCCGCACGCGCAAAAAGCCCAGCTTCCCGGTCAACCCCGAGCTGCGCACCTACCTGCAGAAGTTCCGCCGCGAGCGCGACCTGCCGGTCACCTACGAGCGCCTGCGCCACTTCCACGAGGCGATCCCGCTGGTGGACAGCGACGGCCGCAACACGCTCTGGGAATCGGTCGCGTACCGCGCCGAGGACATCCCCGGGCTGAACGAGGACCTGAAGCGCGTCTACGCCCTGCTGCGCGTCGACGGCGACTTCTCGGTGATGCAGCACCTGTACATCGACCGGGTGGATTTCTGCAGCTTCGGCAACTCGATGCCGTTCCGCATCCGGATCGTAAACGCCTACAACGAGAATCCGGACTACTTCTACATCAAGCAGGCCGACGCCTCGCGCATCTACGGCCTCGAGCTGGAGCACCTGCTGTCGCCGAACCGCCTGAACTTCCTCACCCACGGCAACACCCTCGTCGAGGAGCACATCGCGGGCGTGCCGGGCGACATCTTCAGCGCCCGCTGGCTGGAGAATCCCGAGCTCAAGCCGATCCGCATCGCGAAGGAACTCGTGAAGTTCAACGAGCGCTGCTTCGTCCGCCTCCTCGGCGACATGCGCAGCTACAACTACGTGGTCGTGCTCACGCCGGATTTCGAGGGCTGGCAGGTGCGCATTCGCGCCATGGATTTCGACCAGCAGTCGTACCACGGTCGCAAGAACTTCTACCTGCCCCAGTTTTTCAAGGAGAACACCCGGGTCGCCCAGTTCTGCGCGAAGCACCTGCACCCGCAGACCGCCCACCAGTACCAGCGCGAGGAACAGACGCTGATGCTCGCGCGCGCCGAGCTCGCCGCCACGCGGCTCGCGCGGCTCCTCGACGCGATGGAGGTGGACCCGATCGCGCCCGAGGAAAACGTCGTCACCCTGCGCGAGGGCCTCGCCGAGCACTTCCAGTCGGACCGCTTTCTCCGCTGCAATTCGATGGGCGCGCTCGTGCGGGAAAACCTCGAGCGGCTCCGCCAGGCTCATCGCACGGGCCAGGGCGCCATCGGGGCCCACCTGCCCCACCCCCACCCCGCCCCGCCCGGCCCATGAAGAAGCTCTGGCTGCTGCTCAAGAACCTGCTCTTCACCCTCTGCGTCCCCGGCTTCGTCGTCGGCTGGGTGCCGCTGCACTGGTTCGAGCGCCGGCCGCGCTGGCCGGAGGCGTGGGGCGCGCCCGAGTGGCTCGGGGCCGCGTTTTTCGTCCTCGGGGCGGTGGCCTTCCTGCACTGCCAGTGGCTGTTCTTCAACCGCGGCGAGGGCACGCCGGCGCCGATCGACCCGCCGCGCCGGTTCGTGCGCCGCGGCCTGTACAAGTGGGTGCGCAATCCGATGTACCTCGCCGTGTTCCTCCTCGTGGGGGGCGAGGCCGCGTTCCTCCGCTCCCCGCACATCGCCGTCTACCTGGTGTGCCTGGTCTGCCTCATCCAGGTGTTCGTTGTGCTCTACGAGGAAAACTCCCTGCGGTTCCGCTTTGGCGCGATGTACGAGGACTACCGCCGCGACGTGCCGCGCTGGCTGCCGCGCAAGCCGCGGCCCGTGCTCGAGACCGTCGCGCCGTTCGATCCGCCGCGCTGAACCGCGCTTCAGTCGATGCGCCCCTCGTCGAACTCGATGAGGTCGGTCACGCTGACAATCTGGTCGACGCGGTCGGCGCAGCCCATGTTGGTCAGGGCCTCCTTGAGGAATTCGCGGCCGCTCGCCGTCATGCCCTTCTGGACGTAGTCGCGGTTCCACTTGGCGACGCGCAGGTCCGCCGGGAAGAGCGCGCGGAGCTGCGCGTCGATCTCGGCGTCGGAGGCGGCCGCGAGGACGATCTTTTCCACCGCCGCGGGATCGACCCCGAGATGCAGGCAGAGAAAGCGGTCCATGCCGCGCTTGTAGTTCTTGGCGTAACTCGGGGGCAGCGCGCCGTGCTGCTTCACGTACTTGATCTTCGCGATGAAGCGCGGCAGGTGCAGCAAGCCGGTGGCGGCGTGCGGCACGTAGGCCGAGGGCAGCTCGGTCAGGACGTCGCCGGAGGATCCGGGAATGGGCTTCGACAGCGGCATGGCGGGCGCCGCGCGGGCGGCACGTGCATCGGTTATGCGTTACTTGTGGTCCGATACAAGCCGTGCATGAACCCGGTGGGCCCGGCATCCGGCCGGCCGCCCAAATACTCCCGCGTCCGACGGACAACCGCCCGCTTCAGAAGAAACGGACCGGCTTCGCCTGCATGCGGGCGTGCTCGTCGTCGGAGCAGCCGGCGTTGGTCGCCACGTCGACCGCGGCGCCGTTCGGCTTCACGAGGTTGTTCGCGAGCATGTAGTTCTCGACTTCCTCGCCGGAGACATCCGCCAGCATCACCCCGTCGATCTCGACGCACGGCGAGAGCGGCTGGCCGGACTTGCGGACCATTTCCTCGTAGTTCGGGCGATGGTTGATGATGTCGATGTCCTCGAACTCGAGCCCGTGCTTGCGGAGGATGGCGCGGACGCCGTTGGACCAACCGCAGTGCGGCTTGAGGTAGGCTTTGATTTTCATGGGTGCGGGTGCGCGGAAATTTGGGAACGGCACAACTTATGCGGCGGGATTTCTTCTTCAACTTAAACTTTCGCTCGCTCAATCTGCCCGCCCCGTGCCGACTTCCTTTCCCACGCTTTTGCCCACGCAGGCCTCCGAGTTCGCCCGCCTCGGGCTCGCCAACG
>CAYMSE010000316.1:0-3250 GCA_964392935.1 uncultured Oleiharenicola sp. | reverse complement strand
GCGTTGGTGAAGATCTGCGTGTTCTGGCCGAGGGTGAGGATGTAGCCGCTGGTGTTGAGCGCGGTGATCGAACCTTGGTTGATGAAGGTCGGGGCGTAGATCTGGCCGTAGGAGGCGACGTTGTGGAGGAGCGTCCCCTGGTTCGTGAAGCTGGCGCCGGCGGCGGTGGAGGTGATGGAGAGATCGCCCGTGGCCGAAGAGGCGGAATCGATCGTGAATATCCCGGCCGCAGCCAGGACTACGTCGGCATTCGCCCCGAACGTGGCGGTGGCCGACGTGAAGTTCGTGGCACCGGCAAAGGTCACGCCAGCGTTGGCGGAAATTGTTCCGGTACCCGAGTACGTCTGATTGGTGAACGTCCCGGTCGTCAGGGTGAATTGGGCGAACGTCGGGACCGCCGTCCAAAGCAGGCCGAGCAACAGCGAGCAGGTGCGGACAAGTGGTGTCCGGCGCCGTTGGCGGCAGGGATCCATAAGGTGAAGGGACGACAACCGACCCTGTAGGGTGAGTCAACCGCTCACGCTGCGGCGGGAGAGGTCCGTTTGGCCCGGGTCTCCGGCGCGGGACCGGCTCCGTCCCGGGAGCCGCGAAGTATTTAAAAACGGGCTTGCGTAGCCCATGTGGAACCGCGAAATCCCCAACTTCGCGCCAACATAGCTCAGCTGGTAGAGCAACGCTTTCGTAAAGCGTGGGTCGCCGGTTCAAATCCGGCTGTTGGCTCCAGTTTTCCGCCGCCGCGCCGGGTCGTCCCCGTCGCGCCCCTCGCGGGATCGGCCCGTGCAGGAATCCGCCTCGACTAGCGCGGAGCCACCCGCAAGTTTGGGGTGACGACGCGGCCGGATTGCGCCCACCCCGAATTGGTCCGGCCGCCGCGCACCATGAAGATTCTCGTAGCGGATGACCACGACCTCGGCCGGCAGATGATTTCCGACATCGTCGGCGGCATGGGGCATGATGTCGTGCTCGCCGTGGACGGACCCTCCGCGCTGCTCTGCGCCCGCGTCCAGATGCCGGACCTGATCATCCTCGATGTCGAGATGCCGGGCCTCACCGCATTCGAGGTGTGCCGGCAGCTGCGGGCGGAGGAAGCGACCAGCCGCATCCAGATCATCATGCTCACGGCTCTGCAGGAGGCGGAGGACCGGGTCTACGGCCTGGACATCGGCGCCGACGACTACCTGACCAAGCCCTTCAACCCGCGCGAGCTGATGGCCCGCATCGAGAAACGGCTCCGGGCAAAGCTCGAGTCGGACGAGCTGCGCGTCCGCCAGGCCACGATCCGCCGCACCTTCGAGCGGTTCGTCGCCCCGCAGGTTGTGCAGAAACTGCTGCAGGATCCGTCGCGGATCAAACTCGGCGGCGAGATGCAGGAGGTGACCGTGATGTTCGCGGACCTCGAGGGCTTCACCCGTATTTCCGAGCACATGCATCCGGGCCGGCTGCTCAGCATCCTGAACGAATACCACGAGCTCGTCGTCGACGTGGTCCAACGGCGACACGGCACGGTGAACAAGTTCTTGGGCGACGGCGTCATGGTGCTCTACAACACGCCGCTGCCGGAAGCCGAGCATGCGCTGCAGGCGGTGTCCGCCGCGCTGGAGGTCCGGCAGTCGGTCGCGCGCTTCCACGAGCACCTCGACCCCGCGCACCGCCTCCCGATCAACTTCGGCGTCCACACCGGTCCCGCGGTCGTGGGCAACGTCGGCACGGCACAGATCATGGACTTCACCGCGGTGGGTGACACCGTAAACCTGGCGGCGCGCCTGTGCGAGCTGGCCCAGGGCGGGCAGATCCTGATCAGCAACACGACCTACCAGCAGCTGAACAACCGCGTGACCGCGCGCATCGTGGGCCCGCAGCAGCTGAAGAACCGCACGGATCCGGTGATGACCTGCGAGGTGCTCGGCTGGCGCGACTCGGCGTCGCCGGTCTGACGGCCGGTCGCCGCGGGGGACGCGTTGCCGGGCCGGCGGAAATCCAACCGCGCGTTGGGGTCAACGCGCTCCACCGCCGGCCGGGAGGAGCCGGCTCAGTTGTCCGCGATGTGGTCGTCGGTCACGCGGCCCTGCAGCTTGCGGCGGAGCTTCTGCCGCTCGATCTCGGACTTGAGCTGGCCGGCGAACAGCCGGAGGCGTTGCAGCGTGTCGAGTTCCTCGAGCAGCCGCTGCTTGAACGCGCCGTCCTCGCAGAGGTTGAACGCGGCGATGTCGGCAAACGTGTCGTAGTCCTCGATGCTCTCCAGGAACTGCGTCATGCCCTTGGGGGCCGGCGTGCCGAGGCGCCGGCGCACGTTGAGCAGGCGCATCACCTCGATCCGCTCCTCCTCGAGCTGCGCGTGGCTGCCGCCGGCGGTGGTGGCCAGCGGGCGCACGGCGATGAGGCGGTAGGGGTGTTCGCGCACGACGGACCGGACCTCCACGCGGCAGATGCCCTGCAGCAGCAGGTTGGAAGTCTCGCCCTCGCCCTTCTGGCAGGCGCGGATGATGCCGACCGAAGCGACGGCGGCACCCGGCTCGAAGGTCCCGGCCCGCCCCGCCTGCGCGGGATCGATGCGGGCGATGGCGAACAGCCGGTCGTGGGCGAGGACGTCGCGCAGCATTTCCCGGTAGCGCGGCTCGAAGATGTGGAGCGGCAGCAGCGCCTGCGGGAAGAACACGGTCTCCGGCAGGGTCATGACCGGCACGACCTCGGGCACATGCAGCACGTCCATGCGGCGTACTGAACCGCTTCGCCGCGGATAATCAACCGCCGATCAGGCGCCGGATCTCCGCGAGGAGCGTCTGCAGCGGCGCCGTCTTGCTCACGTACGCCGAGATCTTCCACTTCAGGTTCTCCTCCACGACCTGGGAGTCGAACATCACGCCGGTGAGCAGGATGACCGGCGTGGCGGGCAGGAGCACGCGAAGCTGCTCGATCAGGTGCAGGCCGTCGGTCTCCTCCAGCTGGAGGTCGGAGATGATGAGGTTCGGGGCTTCGATCTCGACGAGGCGCTTGGCCTCGGCGGCGGTGGTGGCGGTCGTGACGCGGTAACCGTGGGCCTTCAGGTACTCGGTGAGGAGCTCGAGGATCGAGGTTTCGTCATCGATGGCCAGGATGTGCTTGCCGGTCGCCTTGGGCGGTTCGGACAGGCTGCTGGTGGCAAAGGGCGGGCGGGTGGCGCTGCTCATGGCGAGGAGGGAGCGGAGACTTTGAGGATGACGACGCCACCGACGACCTTGTCGCGGTCGCGGAGCGGAATGATGCTTAGCCG
>CAYMSE010000315.1:0-8626 GCA_964392935.1 uncultured Oleiharenicola sp. | reverse complement strand
CTCCCTCGCGTTGCAGGCCGAGCGCAGCGCGCTCGACGCGCTGTGGCGCGAAAACAGAATCGCGGACGACGTGCACCGGCCACTGCAACTGCTGCTCGACCACGAGGAGGCGCTGCTCCGCGCAAGTCCGCCCACCGTGGACACCGAAAACCCGCCCCCGGCTCCGGGTGTTTGAACGTCGATTTGTGGCGCTAAAGTAAGAGCAGCCGCGGCATTTGATTGCGAAATTTCCCGGCACTACAACCTTGGGTGCCGCGGCGGACCCAACTTCCGCCCGGCTCACCCCTCCCGCTGCCACGGGATCCCACCCCATCACCCCTTTTTTCGCGTGGCGCTTCGCAGCCCAGCTTTGCCCGTGCTTGTCGCCGGCTCCGGTCGTGCCGGCGTGCGTCGTGAAATCCGCGGGGGCCTGACCGCCGGGGTCGTCGCACTGCTGCTGGCCGGCGGCTCGCTCGGGGCCGCCGAAACCGATCCGCTGAAGACGGCCGAACAAGCGGCGGGCAAGTGGGTGGACCTCCGCACCGAGGCCTCGCGCCTCGAGAACGACTGGAACACCCAGAAGCCGCTCCTCAACTCCCTCATCCAGGCGCTCACCGATCGCGCCCAGACGCTCGAGACCAAGCGCGACTACCTCGCCGCGAAGTCCGCCAAGGACACCGAGGAACTCGGCGCCATCGAAGCCGCCAACCGCGCCGGCATCGCCGCCACGGACGCCACGGCGACCCGCGTCAAGGCGGTGGCGGACCAGCTGATCCAGCTGCGCGCCGCGCTGCCGCCCCGCCTGGCCACCGCCCTCGAGATGTCCTACCGCACGCTCGCGAAGCCCGACGCTTCCGTCAACGAGCGCACGCAAATCGCGCTGACCGTGCTCAGCCGGTGCGTCCAATTCAACCGCGACGTCAGCTACGGGCAGGAGTCCCTGACGCTGCCCGGCGAATCCGGCGAACGCGTCGTCGAGGTCCTTTACTGGGGCCTCAGCCAGGGCTACGCCCTCGACCGCAGCGCCAACCGCGCATGGGTCGGCCGCCCCGAGGGCGGCAGCTGGACGTGGAAGCCGCAACCCGAGGCGGCGCCCGCCATCGCCCGGCTGATGGCCGTGCAGCAGGACAAGGCCAACCCGACCTTCGTCGCCATTCCCGCGCAGGTGGCCGCGCCCGCCGGCCGGTAATCCCCCGTGAAGCCCCGCCTCATCCTCCTCGTGCTCGTCGCCGCCCTCGGCGCTGCGCGCGGGCGGGCCGCCGATCCCTCCCCGGAGTCGTTCAACGACGCGGTGCAGCAGGCCGCCGGCGACTTCGAGAAGCAGTCCGTGCAAGCGGCGAAGGAGCTCGAGCGCACGCGGCAGCGCCTGACCGCGGAAAAGGCCCCGCTGCTGCGCGCGCGCCAGGCCGCCGAGGACAAACTCATCGCCCTCGAGCGCGAGGTGACGCGCCTCGAGACCCAGGACCAGCGCGCGACCGACCGCCGCCGGGCCCTGGTCAAGGACCAGGAGTCCGTGCGCCGCACCGTCAGCTATCTCAACAGTTCCGCCCGCGACGCGCTGAAGGCCTTCGAGGACGGCCTCGCCCCCGGCGAGGACCAGCTCCTCGTGGAATCGCTCCGCAAGCTCCAGCAATCGCTCGACGACGGCGCGGCCGGCAACTCCCCGCAGGCCGCCGCCGAGGTGCTGGAATTCCTGCAGCAATGGACGCGGCGCGCCGCCGGCGGCTACGCCGCCCCCGCGCAGGCGGTCTATTCCGGCCAGAACCAGGTGCAGCCGGGCGTCATCGTCTTCTTCGGCCCCGACTCCTATTTCCTGCCCGACCGCGACGGCGCGCCCGCCGTGCTGCGGCGGCAGAGCGGCGCCCCCTATCCGATCGCCTACGCCCTGCCCGAGTGGTCGCGCGGGGCCGCGGAGCCGCTCTTCCGCGGCCAGCCGGGCCCGGTGATGGCCGACGCGTCGCGCGGCAAGGCGCTGCACCTCCAGGAAACCCGCGGCTCGGTCTGGAGCCACATCCAGTCCGGCGGCATCATGGCCTACGTGATCCTGACGACCGGCCTGCTGGCGCTGCTGCTGATCGTCCAGAAGGTCCGCGACCTCACGCAACTGCGCCTCGACCCGCCCGACACGGTGCACGCGCTGCTGACCGGCGTCGCCGCCGGCGCGTGGGCCGAGGCGGAAAAGAAGCTTTCCGGGCTGCGCGCGACCACCCGCGAGCTCTTCGCCGCGGGCCTGCGGTACAGCCACCAGCCGAAGACGCTGCTGGAGGAGCACCTCAACTCGTACCTGCACCGCCAGCAGATGCACTTCGAGCGCCGGTTGTCGCTGCTCGCGGTCATCGCCACCGCCGCGCCGCTCATGGGCCTGCTCGGCACCGTGTCCGGCATGGTGAACACCTTCGCCCTCATCACCGTGTTCGGCACAGGCAACGCCATGAAGCTCTCGGCCGGCATCTCCGAGGTGCTGGTCGCCACCGAGCTCGGCCTGATGGTCGCGATCCCGACGCTCGTCATCCACGGCTTCCTCTCCCATCGCATCCGCAAGAACCTGGCGCTGCTCGAGCACTACGCGATGGAGTTTGTCATCGCGGTCGACACGGCCCGGGCCGGCAACACCGCCGGCGCCGCCCGTCCGCTGAGCCATGAGATCGCTCCTTGAGTTCCTGGCGCAGGGCGGGCCGGTGATGATCGCGATCTTGGGCCTGTCGGTGCTGCTCTACGCCCGCTGCTGCAAGCTGCTGCTCTCGCTGTGGCGCAACCGCCGCGAGGCCCGGGCCCGCCAGGCGGAGCTGCTCCGCCAGCCCGAGCTGCTGCGCCGCTGGCGCGACGCGATCCAGGAATCCTTCCGCAACCAGCGCATCGCCCTCGGCGCGATGGTGGCCGCCGCGCCCCTGCTCGGGCTCCTCGGCACCGTCGGCGGCATGGCGCACACCTTCGACTCGCTGGCCCAGCGCGCTCCGTCGGACGGGATGGGCGACCTCGCGCACGGCATCTCCGAGGTGCTGGTGGCGACCGAGTCGGGCCTGGCCGTCGCGATCCCCGCCCTGCTCCTGATCGCGGTCGCACACCGCCAGATGCAAAAGCAGGTCCAGCAACTCGACCGCCTCGAGCAGCGGAGCCTGGAGGAATCGACGCCATGATCCAGCGCCGCACCCAGCGGGGCCACAGCGAGGTCACCCACATCGACATGGTGCCGATGGTCGACTGCATCATGGTGCTCGTGATCTTCCTGATGATCAGCAGCGCGTTCGTGCGCGAACCGGGCATCGAGGTCGACAAGCCCGACGTCAGCGGCACGGTCAACTCGGACCAGAGCATCCTCTTCCTCGCGATCTCGCGCGACAACCGGATCTATTTCGACGGCCAGGAGATCCGGCCCGACCAGGTCGCGAGCGTCCTCAAGCAGGCGGCCATCGGCCGCTCGCCTTCCGTCGTCATCCGCGGCGACCGCGCCTCCAACCTCGGCATCTTCGCCACCGTCTACGCGGAGGCGAAGCGGTCCGGCATCGCCCGCGTCCAGTTCGCCACCGCCCACGCGGAGTCACCCTGACGATGGCCGCCCTCGGCAACACCTTCTGGCTCCGGGAGAATCCGCTCGAGGACGCGGGGTGCCTCGTCGCCGGCGCGGCGGTGACGCTCGGGCTCTTCGTCACGCTGTCGCTCTCGCAGCACCACAACCGCGCGGCGCCGGCCGCGGACATCGAGGACCTGCGCGCGTATGCGCTGCCGCCCGAGCTGCCGCCGCCGCCCCCGACCACCGCGCAGGCCACGGGCGGCGACGCCGCGGCGCCGATGCCGCTCGCCACGGGACTCGAGGCGAGCCCCTCGGACAGCGCCGTGCACCTGGCGGCCAGCCCCCCGCAGGTCGAGCTGCCCCCGCTGCCGGCGACGGTCCCGGCCGAGATCGCCATTTCCAATTCCTATCCCGCGGCCAAACCTTCCGCGGCCATCTCGATCAGCGAGCAGCAGATCTACCAGCAGGCCGAGGTGGACCAGCTGCCGCGCGCGACGAAGCAGTCGATCCAGTTCATCCCCCGCGCCCTGCGCGTGAACCTGCCCGCCCAGATCCGCATCGTGTTCATCCTCCTGCTCGAAAAGGACGGCCACGCCAGCAGTGCGCGGGTCGTGAAGTCGAGCGGCGTGCCCGCCCTCGACGAGCTCATCGCCCGCAGCGTGCGGGAGGACTGGGAGTTCTCCCCCGCGATCCGCCGCGGCAAGGCCGTCCGCTGTTTCGTCCAGCAGTCCTATCTCATCAAGTTCGAGGCGGGCAGCCCGCTCGAGGTCCACTGATCCCCATGCGCCGCGCCTATCTCCTGCTTCCGCTCGCCCTCCTGACCGTGCCCGCGCTCGCGCAGGACATCGACCAGTTCCTCAACGACCTCGTCGCGAAGCGCAGCGAGAAGGAGGCGGGCAAGGTCACCAACCTCGACCCGAAACGGATCATCAACTCGTCGAACTCCTTCCTCAAGGAGCGCGAGCCCGAGATGACCGCCGAGGAATACGCGATCTACGAGCAGGTCATGACGATGCTGAGCTCCAACCCGGACTTCGCGCTGAAGCTCCTGGAGAACATCATGACCGAGAAGCAGGCGCCGAGCCCGGCGTTCGCGCTGATCCTCGGCAACACCCACTACGCCGCCGGCCGCATCGAACTCGCGGAGAAATTCTACCGCAGCGCGGTCGACAAGTACCCCAGCTTCGTCCGGGCCTGGAACAACCTCGGCGTGCTCTACTACACCGCCGGCCGCTACCCGGAGGCCATCCCCTGCTTCGCAAAGTCGGTCGCCCTCGGGGACCGCAACGCCTCCACGCTCGGGCTCCTCGCCTGCTGCCTCGAGCAGACCGGCGACACCGTCGCGGCGGAGAACGCCTTCCTCCAGGCCCTCGCCACCGACCCGCTGAACACCGACTGGCAGGACGGCCTGCTGCGCATCTACGTCGGCACGCGCCAGTACGGCCCCGCCGAGGTGGTCGCCCGCGGCCTCATCAAGCGCCGGCCGAACGACGGCCGCTACTGGCTGAGCTACGCCAACGTCCTGCTCGCCTCGAACCGCCGCGGCGAGGCGCTCGTGCTGCTCGAGGCCGCGCGGGCCACCGACGTGGCCGGCACCGACGAACTGGGCCTGCTCGCCGACCTCTACGCCGAGCGCCAGCTCAACGGGGAGGCGCTCGCGCTCTACCGGCAGATCCTCGCGGCCAACCCGGCGCAGGGCGAACGCCGCCTCCTGCGCTTCGCGCAGATCCTCCTGAACTCCGGCCGCCTCGACGAGGCGGCGCAGGCGACCGACACCGCCGGGAAGTCGATCAGCCCGGCGGCCCGCGCCGATTTCACGCTGCTCCGCGCCGACGTGTTCGCCGCGCGCAAGGACTGGCCGCGCGTGCGGGCGGAACTCGAGCCGCTGCTCGCCACCGACCCGCTCAACGGCAAGGCGCTGCTCCGCCTCGGCCGCGCCTTCGTCGCCGAGAACGAGCCGGAGCGCGCGCAGCTGGCCTTTGAGTCCGCCTACCGCGTGCCGGACACGACCTATCACGCGAGCCTCGAGCTCGCGAACCTCGAGCTGCGCCACCGCCACTACCCGAAGGTCGTCGAGTACCTGCAAAAGGCGCTCTCCCTCCAGCGCACCGAACCGGTGAGCGAGCTGCTCCAGCAGGTCGAGGCGCTGCTGACGCCGGCAACCTGAGGCCGGTTCAGGGTGGAGCGAGTTGTCCCCCACGCGCTGGCCGCGGACGGAAATTGAACAGCGCGTTGAGGACAACGCGCTCCACCGGCGGATCCTTTCGTCGCCCGGGAAAGCGCCCGGCCGCCCATGGTGGAACCCTCACTCCGTGCGGGTTGGGCCGGGCCGGCCCCGGCGTCGCAGCGATTCCCCGCCCAAAAACAAAAGAGCCGGTCTCGCGACCGGCTCCGAATACTTTCTTGGTACTTGCGACGTGGTCCTTGTCCCTTCGCGCGCCGCGCGCGCTATGCTTCGTACCCCGGCAGCGTCTTGTCGACGCCCTCGCAGGTCAGGCGCGCGTAGGACGGCAGGCCGTTCTCGAAGGGCACGCCGATCTCGCCCTGGATGAGCGGGGTCGCGTAGCGGAAGAACTGGAAGTTGAGGCTGACGCCATCCTCGTTGATCCACTCGCGCGGCAGCTTCTTCAGGTTGCCGACAACCTCGGCGAGGTTGGCCAGGCCGGTCTCGCAGGTGTACTGGTCGCCATCGCCGCGCACGAGCGTGATGAGCTTGCCGCTCTCGCCGTTGACCGCGGCCTTCACCGCGGCCTGGCCGGCGAGGAACGCCTCGTCGGCGTCCGTCTTCGACGCGAGGTGGGCGGCCGCGCGCTGCGTGACGCCGAGGCGGACCACGCGGGCCTTCGCGGCGAGCTGGGATTCGACGTCGTCCTTGAGCGCCTCGCCCACGCCGCCGAGCTGCGCGTGGCCGGCGTCGGCCGCGCTGGTCTCGACCGACACGTAGTTGCCGTCCTTGTCGACGAGGCCCTCGCCCACGACGACGACACAGTGCTTCTCGCGCTTGAGGACGCGGCGCACGTCATCGAGGAACTTCTCGGTCGAGAAAGGGATCTCGGGGAGATAGACGAGGTGCGGCGGATCATTCGGGTGGTCGCGGCGCTTGGCCAGCGAGGCGCCGGCGGCGAGCCAACCGCTGTTGCGGCCCATGACCTCGATGATGGTGACCAGGTCGCCCTGGCCGAGGGCGTCGGCGTCGAGCGCCAGCTCCTTGACGGTGGCGCCGATGTACTTGATGGCGCTGCCGTAGCCGGGGCAATGGTCGGTGGCCGGGATGTCGTTCTCGACCGTCTTCGGGATGCCGATGACGCGCAGCTCGTAGTTCTGCGCGGCGGCGGCCTCGGCCAGCTTCACGGCCGTTTCCTGCGACTCGCCGTCCCCGATGTGGAAGTAATAGCGGATGTTGTGGGCCTGGAAGACCGCGAGCGCGCGCTCGAAGTCCTGTGCCTTCTTGAGCTTCGCGCGGCAGGAACCGAGGGCGGCGCCGGGCGTGGAGCGGAGACCGCGGATGGCCTGCTGCGACTCGGCGGCAAGGTCGACGAACTCCTCGTTCAGGAGGCCCAGCACGCCGTTGAGCGAGCCGTAAACCTCCTCGATGCAGGCATGGTTCAGGGCTTCGGCAACGACGCCGGCGACGCTGGCGTTGATGACGGCGGTCGGGCCGCCGGTCTGGCCGATGAGACAGTTTCCTACGAGTTCTGCCATGGTGGTGTGTGGTTTAAAGCTGGGAAAGAATGAACGGGAATGGCCAAAAAAGGCTTCGCCCGTGGCACTGGCAAACCAAATCTCCCGGCGGGCCGAATATGACCGGGCGCCGCCGCGGACCGCCTCCCTCAGAGCAACTTGCCCGGCTGGTAGTCGGCCGCGCCCTTGTGGCGTTTTGCGATCGGCTCGACGGTGGCGACAAAGGCGTCGACTTGGTGCGGCGCCGCGCCGACGAAGCGTTCGTTTTCCGCCAGCACCTCGGCCAGGCGCTTCTTGCCGAGCCCGACGCGCTTGTCGGCCGCGAGGCGCGCCAGCAGGTCGGCGTCGCCGCCGGAGCGCAGCGCCTTGGCGGCGGCGACCGCGTGCTCCTTGATGGCCTCGTGCGCGGTCTCGCGCCCGGCGCCGTTCTTCACCGCCTCCATCAGGATCGTGGTCGTGGCCAGGAACGGCAGGTTGCGCTGGTTCTCCGCCGCGATGGCCGCGGGGAACGCCTCGAGCTGCCGCAGCACGGTGAGGTAGGTCTCGAACAGGCCGTCGATCGCGTAGAACGCATCGGGCAGCGCGACGCGGCGCACGACCGAACAGGAGACGTCGCCTTCGTTCCACTGGTGGCCGGCGAGCCCGGCGGTCATCGTCACGTAGCCGGCAAGGATGGTGGAGAAGCCGCAGATGCGCTCGCAATTCCGCGTGTTCATCTTGTGGGGCATCGACGAGGACCCGGTCTGGCCCTTCTGGAAACCCTCGGTCATCAGCCCCGCGCCCGCCATCAGGCGGAACGTCGTGGCCGCGCTGGCCGCCGCCGCGCCGACCTGGTGCAGCGCGGAGACGGTGTCGAAATCGAGGCTCCGCGGGTACACCTGGCCGACGGCGCCGAACGCCGCCTTGAACCCGAGGTGCTTGAGGATGCGGTGCTCCAGCTGGTCGACCTTGTCGGCGTCGCCACCGAGCAGCGTGAGCTGGTCGAGCTGGGTGCCGACCGCGCCCTTGAGGCCGCGGACCGGGTAGCGGCGGACGAGCTCGTCGAGGCGCGCGTGCGCCAGCAACATCTCCTCGCCGAACATCGCGATCCGCTTGCCCAGCGTCGTCGGCTGCGCCGGCACGTTGTGCGTGCGACCGGTGACCATCACGTCGCGGTACTCCGCGGCGCGGCGGCCGAGCTGGTGCAGCACCGCGGCCACCTTGAATTCCACGAGCTTCAGCGCGCGGGCAACCTGCAGCTGCTCGACGTTCTCGGTCAGGTCGCGGCTGGTGAGACCGAGGTGGATGAACTGGCGCTTGGCCAGGTCGGAGAACTCCTCGATGCGGGCCTTCACGTCGTGCAGCGTCACGCGCTCGCGCTCCTTGATGCGGTCGAGGCTCACGTCGTCGCGCACGCGCTCGTAGTCCTTGACCGCCTCGGCCGGGATCGCGACGCCGAGGTCGCGCTGCGCCTTC
>CAYMSE010000314.1:0-8145 GCA_964392935.1 uncultured Oleiharenicola sp. | reverse complement strand
AGCAGGCGCTTGCGGATGGCGAAATTCTGCTGCTCGACCTTCTTCTGCGCCGACTCGATCGAGTAGTTGAGCCACTTGTGCTCGAGCTCCTCGCCCTCCTGCATCGAGCCCTCCATGATCTTCGAGGCGAGGTTGCCCTGGAGGAAGAGGCGCATCAGGTCATCCTCGAGCGAGAGGAAGAACTTGGTCATGCCCGGGTCGCCCTGGCGCGAGCAGCGGCCGCGCAGCTGACGGTCGATGCGGCGGGACTCGTGGCGCTCCGTGCCGACGACGAAGAGGCCGCCGAGCTCGCGCACGCCCTCCCCCAGCTTGATGTCGGTGCCGCGGCCCGCCATGTTGGTCGCGATCGTCACGGCGCCGCGCTGGCCCGCGCGCGCGACGATCTCGGCCTCCTGCTGGTGGAACTTGGCGTTGAGGACGGTGTGGATGACGCCCGCGCGCTTCAGCATGCGGCTCAACACCTCGGACTGCTCGACCGTCACGGTGCCGACGAGCACGGGCTGCCCGCGCTGGTTGGCCTCCTGGATCTGTTTGACGACGGCGTTGTACTTGTCGCGGCGCGTCTTGAAGATCGAGTCGTTCTGGTCGACGCGGATGCAGGGCTTGTTCGTCGGGATCTGCGTGACCGCCAGGCGATAGATCTCGTTGAACTCCGTCGCCTCCGTCTCCGCGGTGCCGGTCATGCCCGCCAGCTTCTCGTACATGCGGAAATAGTTCTGGATCGTGACCGTCGCGTAGGTGCGCGTCTCGCGCTCGATCGTCACACCCTCCTTGGCCTCGACCGCCTGGTGCAGGCCGTCGGACCAGCGCCGGCCCGCCATGATGCGGCCGGTGTTCTCGTCGACGATGACGACCTTGCCCTCCTGCACGACGTACTCGACGTCGCGCTCGTACAGGGCGTAGGCGCGCAGGAGCTGGGAGATCGAGTGGATGTCCTCCGACACCACCTCGTAGCGCTGCTGGGCCTCGAGCTTCGCGCGCTCCTTCTCCTCGGGCGTCTTCGTCGCATCCTTCTCGATCTCGATGAAGAGCGTGGCGAGGTCGGGCAGCACGAACGCGTCCCGATCGTCAGGCCGCAGCTTGAGGCGTCCGGGCTCGGTGAGGTCGGCCTGGTGGTTCTTCTCGTCGATCGTGAAGAACAGCTCCTCCTTGTACTTGTAGAGCTCGTCCTTGTTGAAGTCGGAGTGCATCTCGACATCGGTCTTGTCGAGGAGCTTGCGCCACTCCGGGTTCTCCATGAGGCGCAGCAGCAGCTTGTTCTTCGGCATGCCGAGCTTCACCTGGAGCATCTTGAGCGCGGCAGTCTGCCGGTCCTCGGCGGAAAGGTCCTTCTTCTCGAGCAGGTCGGACGCCTCCTTCACCAGCTTGTTGATCAGGCGGAGCTGGTCGGAGACGAGGTGCTCGACGCTCGGCTTCAGGCGCATGAACGGCTGCTCGCGCTCGATGGGCGCCGGGCCCGAGATGATGAGGGGCGTGCGCGCCTCGTCGACGAGGATGGAGTCGATTTCGTCGACGATGCAGTAGAAGTGGTCGCGCTGGACCTGGTTCTCCTTGCGCGTGGCCATGCCGTTGTCGCGCAGGTAGTCGAAGCCGAATTCCGAGGCGGTGCCGTAGGTGATGTCGCGGCCGTACATCTCGCGGCGCTGGTCCGAGTGCATCTGCTGCTGGATGCAGCCGACGGACACGCCGAGGAAATTGTAGAGGTAGCCCATCCATTCCGAGTCGCGGCGCGCGAGGTAGTCGTTGACCGTGACGAGCTGCGTGTTGCGGCAGGTGAGCGCGTTGAGGTACAGCGGGAGCGTGGCGACGAGGGTCTTGCCCTCGCCGGTGGCCATCTCGGCGATGCGCCCCTCGTGGAGCGTGATGCCACCGATGAGCTGCACGTCGAAATGCACCATGTCCCAGGTCAGCTCCTGGTCGCACACGACGACCTTGGTGCCGACGAGGCGCCGCGCGGCGTTCTTCACCGCGGCGAAGGCTTCCGGCAGGATCTGGTCGAGGGTTTCCCCCTGCTTCAGGCGCGCGCGGAACTCGTCGGTCTTGGCGCGCAGCTGTTCGGTCGTGAGCTTCTGGTACTGCAGCTCAAACTCATTGATGCGCGCGATGATCGGCCGGGTCTTCTCCAGGTACTTCCGGTGATGTCGCCCGGCAAATTTCTTGAGGATGAAACTGAGCATGGAAAGGGGACGAATGAAAGCGACCCCCGGACCCTTGGCAAATGGCAAAATTATCCCCGCGAAATCGCGCAATCCTCTGCGCGGCAACGATCGAGCCAAATTCATCGAAGATTTGCATGGAGCCTGCTGTTTGGCGACGTCCCCATGAGTCGAACCCAGCCTTCACCGCCGCTCGAACCCGTCCCCGGCCCCTTTCAGAACTACGACACCGGCGGATTCTTTGATGAGATGATGAGTGGCGTCGGCAACGTGCGCCCGCACTACCGGCAGTTCTTCGAGCACTTCGGCAAGGTGTCGCCGGCGGATTTCGACGAGAAACGCCGCGCGGTCGACCTGTCGTTCCTGCGGCAGGGTGTGACCTTCAACGTCTACGGCGACTCGCAGGGCACGGAGCGGATCTTCCCGTTCGACCTCGTGCCCCGGATCATCCCGGCGCGGGAGTGGGAGCACCTCGAGGCGGGTCTGATCCAGCGGATCACGGCGCTGAATCTCTTCCTGCACGACATCTACCACGAGCAGAACATCATCAAGGATGGCACGATCCCGGCACACTACGTGATGTCGGCCAAACATTTCCGGCGCGAGTTCATGAACGTGAATGTGCCGCGCGACATCTACATCCACGTCTGCGGGACCGACATCATTCGCGACGCCCAGGGACAGTACCTCGTGCTCGAGGACAACGCCCGCTGCCCGTCGGGGGTGAGCTACGTGCTAGAAAACCGCCGCGCCCTGAAGCGCACGTTCCCGGAGATCTTCGAGGCGGGCGGCGTGCGTCCGGTCGAGCACTATGCCCAGGAGTTGCTCAAGGTGCTTCAGCACACCGCGCCCGCCGGCGTCGCCGAACCCACGGTCGTGGTGCTGACGCCCGGCGCCTACAACTCCGCGTACTTCGAGCACACGTACCTCGCCCGGCAGATGGGCATCGAGATTGTCGAAGGCCGCGACCTCCTGGTGCGGGACCAGCACGTCTACATGCGCACGACCAAGGGCCTGCAGCCGGTCCACGTCATCTACCGCCGCATCGACGACGACTTTCTCGACCCGACGGTCTTCCGCCGCGACTCGGCGCTGGGCGTGCCGGGCCTGGTCAACGCCTACCGCGCGGGCAACGTCTCGCTGGCCAACTCCATCGGCACCGGCGTGGCGGACGACAAGGTGATGTACTATTTCGTCCCGCGCATCATCAAGTACTACCTCGACCAGGAGCCGCTGCTGCCAAACGTGCCGACCTATCTCGCGAGCGAGGACGCGGACCGGAAGTACATGGTCGAGAACCTCGACCAGCTCGTGGTCAAGGCGGCGAACGAGGCCGGCGGCTACGGCATGCTGATGGGACCGCACGCCACGCAAGCCGAGCGCGACGAATTCCGGCAGCGCATCGAGGCCGATCCGCGCAACTACATCGGCCAGCCGATGGTCTCACTCTCGCGCCATCCCACCTATTGCGAAGGCGAGGGCTTCGCCGGCCGTCACATCGACCTCCGGCCGTTCATTCTCTACGGGGAAAAGACCGTCATCATCCCCGGCGGCCTCACGCGGGTCGCGCTCCGCAAGGGTTCGCTCGTGGTGAACTCCTCGCAGGGCGGCGGCTCGAAGGAAACGTGGGTGCTGTACGGAAACCAGTGACCGGCGCAACGGCGAGAAACCTCAAATCTCAATGGCCAAAGCCCAAATGAATCCGTCCGCGCCGCAATCACACGCGGGGCTTTCGCCTGTCGGCGGTCCTTTGGACTTTGGCGTTTGCCCCTTGGCCTTTCCCTTATGCTGAGCCGCGTCGCCAACTCCCTCTACTGGATGAGCCGCTACATCGAGCGCGCCGAGAGCATCGCGCGCCTGGTGGACGTGAACCTCCAGCTCCTCCTCGATTTCCGGAATCTCGACGATGCCATGCTGCAGGCGCACTGGATGCCGATCGTGCAGAGCTCGGGCGACGAGGACATGTTCCGCAGCCTGCATCCTCGGACCACCGGGCAGACCGTGACCGACTTCCTCGTGTTCGAGCCGCGCAACTCGAATTCGATCTACTCCGCCGTGGTCCAGGCCCGCGAGAACGCCCGCATGGTGCGCGACCAGATCACCGCGGAAATCTGGGAGGAGATCAACCGCATCTACCTCTTTCTGAACTCGCCAACCGCGCAGAAGGAATGGCGGCAAAGCCCGTACGATTTTTTCCAGACGATCAAGAGCAGCTCGCTGCTGCTGCAGGGTCTGACCGACTCCACCGTCGTGCGCAACGAAGGCTGGTTCTTCATCCAGGCCGGACGCTACCTCGAGCGCGCGGACAAGACCTCGCGCATTCTCGACGTGCGCCATGCCTCGCTGCCCGCGCGCGGTTTCCCCGTCGCCTCCCCCACCCAGGCGGAGGCGCTCGGCTGGTCGGCCGTGCTGCGCTCATGCAGCGCGTGGGACGCCTACAAGGCGCTGCACGGGGCGGAAATCCAGCCCGCGCTCGTCGCGGAGTTCCTGCTGCTCTCCGACGATTTTCCCCGTTCCGTGCGCTTCGCCGTCCGGCACCTCGACGCCGCCCTGCGACGCATCTCCGGGGTCGCGGACGGGCGCTTCTGCAACGACGCCGAGAAGCTCGCGGGCCGCCTGCTCGCCGAACTGCAGTTCAGCACGGCGGAGGACATTTTTGACATCGGCCTGCACACCTACATTGACATCACGCAGGCCAAGCTGAATGCGATCGGCGACGCGCTCTTCCAAGCCTACATCTTCCAACCCTTCCAGACGCCCGAAGACCACGAGCTCCGCCAGCAGGAGGAACAACAGCAGCAGTCCGGCCGACCGCGCTAGCCCGCATGAAACTCCACGTCCTCCACCGCACTCGCTTCAAGTACGCGACGAGTGTGAGTGAAAGCTTCAACGAGGCCCGCCTCCAGCCGGTGAGCAGCGGGGCCCAGGCTTGCCACAGCTTCGTGCTGAAGGTGCTCCCGACCACACGGCTGTCGCACTACCTGGATTTCCACCTGAACTACGTCCACGTGTTCGAGGTCAACACGCCGCACGTGGAACTGATGGTCGAGGCGAGCTCAATGGTGACGACGGGCGACGCCCCGGCGCTAGCCGCCTCCGTCGCCGACGCGCCGGTGAGCCGCCTCGGCGAATGCGCCCGCCTCGACCGGTGCTACGATTTCCTGCAGTCGAGCACTTATGTCGAGGTGTCCGCCGACCTGTGGCGCCTCGCCATCGACGCCACGGAAGGCCAGTCGGATGCCTGGCAGGCAGCCCAAGGCATCATGCGGCACATCCACCGTGAATTCCGGTACCAGCCGGCGGTAACCCACGCGCACACGCACATGCGCGACGTGCTGCGCGCCCGCGCCGGGGTCTGCCAGGATTTCGCCCACGTCATGCTGGGGCTGTGCCGCGCCATCAAGTTGCCGGCACGCTACGTCAGCGGTTACCTGTACAACGGCCCCGCGGACCAGCTCAAGGGAGCGCAGGCCAGCCACGCCTGGGTCGAAGTCTACGTGCTCGGCCACGGTTGGTGCGGACTCGATCCGACGAACAACCGGTTGGTGGACGGTCATTATGTAAAAGTGGCTGTCGGACGGGATTTCGCGGATGTCTCCCCCGTGAAGGGCACCTATCGCGGCACGGCCAGGCGCGAACTCTTCGTCGAAGTCCTGGTCACGCGCCAAGAGGACGCCGAGCACCTGCCGCCTGCCCCCGCCTTCGTCCGGCAGGACCGTTGAGGAACATTTTGAAGTGGGCAGGGTCCCAAGCGTGGGCCAAACTCCACTCAAACCGAGGATCCCATGAAGACCCCACACACTGTCTTCGCCGCCGCATTGCTCGGCGCACTTGCTATCACCGGCCAGGCGGCCGCCAAAAAGACCGAATCCTACACGGTTGCAGGATTCTTCGGTCGCCAGAAACCCTCCGCAGAGCTGGTTGCCAAGGCGGCGACGGAGCTCGGGCAGAAAATGGCTGGAATGGTCCAAACCACCGATCCGACCGAGGCCGACCATCGCGTGGAGATTCTGTTCACCGGCGATTCGTACAAGATTTTCGTGGACGCCCTGCCGCTGGTTCCCAACGAGCTGGACAAGCATCCGTGGGAGCCCCGTTTCGTGTTCCAAGGCGACAGCTTTGAACGGGCGGAATCGGCAAGGCGCGAGCAACAACAGAAGGGCCGGTAGCGTCCATCCGCGACTTCGGTCCGTCCGGACCGGGGCATCAGTTCTGTCTCGCTCCGCCGGGTGAGCGCGGTCATTCGTCGCGGCGCCCCGCATGCCGGACGAACCTGCCGTTCCCGTTCCTGCGCCCGCCCCGATTGCGGCGCGCCTTGATTCCGTCGATTTGTTGCGCGGGCTCGTGATGGTGGTCATGGCGCTCGATCACGTCCGCGACTTTTTCCACTTCGGCGCGGTCCAGGGTTTCGATCCGCTGGACTTCGGCCACACTACTCCCGCGATCTTCCTGACGCGCCTGGTCACGCACTTCTGCGCGCCGATCTTCTCCTTCCTCGCCGGCTTCGGGGTGAGCCTCGCCCTCGCCCGCGGCAAGTCGCGGCGCAAGATGTCCGGCTTCCTGGTGACACGCGGCTTGTGGCTCATGTCCCTCGAACTGACGCTGCTGATGTGGTTCGGGTGGAGCTTCAAGGTCGACCTCCACTACTACGTGCTGGCGACCCTCTGGGCGCTGGGCTGGTCGATGATCGCCCTCGCGGGTCTCATCCATCTGCCCGTGCGGCTGGCGACGGTCCTTTGCGTCGCCATGATCGCCGTCCACAACGCCTTCGACGGCGTGAAGCCGGAGACCTGGGGCGCATGGGCCTGGCTCTGGCAGGTGCTGCACACCGGGGGCAACCTCACGCTCGGTTCCTCCGTCCAGGTGTGGGTGTTCTACCCGCTGGTCCCGTGGCTGGCCCTGATGGGGCTCGGGTACGGTGCCGCGTCGTATTTCCAGCTCGGCACGGACCAGGGACGCCGCCGGCTCGTCGCGACGGGCGCAGCCATGCTCGGCACGTTCGTGCTCCTGCGCCTCGCCAACGTCTACGGCAATCTCCGGCCGTGGTCGGCGCAATCCAGCCCGGTGTTCACGCTGCTGTCGTTTCTGGACGTGACCAAGTACCCGCCCTCGCTGGACTACGTGTTGCTCACGATCGGCACCGGGCTGTTGCTGCTGGCGGTGTTTGATCGCGGCACCCCCGGATGGACCCGCCCGCTCGTGGTCTTCGGCCGCGTCCCCTTCTTCTACTACCTGCTCCACATCCCGCTGATCCATGCCGTCGCCTACGCGACCAATGTGTTCCGGCACGGGCGAGGCGACTTCTCCGTCGTGGGCGGTTCGCCCCCACCTGACGCCGGCATCGGCCTGGGGGCCACCTACGGCGTCTGGCTTGCCATCGTGCTCCTGCTGTACCCGCTCTGCCGCTGGTTCGCGGACTACAAGCGCCAGCACCGCAACGCCACCTGGCTGACCTACTTCTGAACCGGCACGACGGTGCCCGCCGGTTCATCCCGGGCGGCTCAGATCCGGCCCTTGAAATAGGCGATGGTCTTCTTCAGGCCGTCCGCGAGCGGCACACGCGGTTCCCACTTGAGGAATTTCCGCGCCAGCGAGATGTCCGGCTGGCGCTGGCGCGGATCATCCGCCGGAATCGGTTGGTGCACGATTCGCGACTTGCTCCGCGTGAGCTTGAGCACCTGTTCCGCGAGTTCGAGCATGGTGAATTCCCCGGGGTTCCCCAGATTGACCGGACCGACGGTCGCGGTCTGGTTCATGAGGCGCACGAATCCCTCGATCAGGTCGTCGACGTAGCAGAACGAACGCGTCTGCGTGCCATCGCCATAGACCGTCAGGTCCTCGCCCTGCAGCGCCTGGACGATGAAGTTCGAGACCACGCGACCGTCGTGGGGATGCATGCGCGGTCCGTAGGTGTTGAAGATGCGCACAACGCGGATATCCACGCTGTTTTCGCGGTGATAGTCGAAGAAAAGGGTCTCCGCACAGCGCT
>CAYMSE010000313.1:0-2529 GCA_964392935.1 uncultured Oleiharenicola sp. | reverse complement strand
AAATCGTTGTTTCCCGCCCGGGCTTCGGCCCGTTGTCGCCGTCCGTCGGCGGTTGCCCCCGGGGCAACCGCGCACCTCGCGGTTCGGTCCCGCGGCAGTCGCCTGATTGCGCGCGTCACGCTGCCATCCACCTCCTTACCGCGTTGAGCGGAACCCACCATGAAGAATCCCTTTTCCTTCAGCCGGACGTCCTGGGCGTTGCTCGTGCTCGCGCTCGTCGCGCCGGCGTCCCGGTCGACCGGTGCCCAGTACGACTACAGCCAGCCCGGCGACAAGAATTTCGTCAACAACACCACCATCCTCGAGCGCTCGCTGGGAACGACCAGCAGCAACAACCAGAGCCTCAAGCTCGTCGCGCCGCGGGCGCAGGTCAGCGCCACGTTCACGTCGGCGCCGATCGTCGTCGACGGAATCCGCGAGGCCGCCTGGGACGCCGCCACCGCCTACCCGGTCGCCAACAAATTCCTCGCCAACATGTCGGGGCCGTCGACGACGGCCACGACCCAAGGCACGGTGCGGATGCTGTGGGACGGACCGGTGCTCTACGTGCTCGTCGAGGTCACCGGCGACGCCACGAAGTCCGACACGGGTACGCCAACCTGGAGCACCGCCAGCTACACCCCGACCACCGACGGGCTGGTCGTGTACATGGACGTCTTCAACGACCAATGGGGCATGGAGAATGACACCACCGGCGTCTTCCTGCTGCCCGCCAACCCGGCCGCACCCGTCACGTCGTTCAACAACAGCGGCATTCCCTCGCTGGGCTCCTTCTTCAATCCGAACAATCAGGATTACTCGACTCGGTTGAAGGCGTACAAGTCCTCCGGCTATGTCGCCGGCGGCGGCGTCAACTACACCTACGAGTTCGCCCTGCAGATTGAGGGCTGGGGCGACCATTGGGATCGCCCGCTGAACAACGGCACGAAGATCGGCCTCGAGCTGGGCATCTTCGACCAGGGCGCTTCCTTCACCTACCTGAGCCGGACACTGTACTACGGTGGCAATGAGGGCGGCTCCAACCTGCCGAACTCCGAGCGCCCCCGGAACCGCGATTGGGCCGAGGTCACGCTGGCGGGCTGGGACGGCACGACGCCGTTCGCCTACAGCGGCTGGCGTGCCGACGAGGACATTCGCTTCTGGAACTCCAAGAGCAACCCCGGCGCCAACGGCACGGCGAACAGCGGCGACAACAGCCTTGTCTGGACGCCAACGTCCAAGGGCTTGATGGTCGACGCCAAGAACGCGTACCTGGCGCTGAAGGCGGATCCCGCCGCGACCCGCGCGGATCTGGAAGCCGCCGTGTTGCAGGTCTGCCAGGCGTTCTCCGTGCTGACGTGGGCCAATTCGAAATTCCCGGACCCGCACGATCTCCCCGCTCTGCAAACACTGCCGAATGCCTGGAAATTCTTCGACCCGGCCAAGGGCACGAACGGCATGGTGACCAATCCGGCCGAGTGGAACCTGCGCAAGCAGGAGCTCCTCGAGTTGGCGCAGTTCTACGAATACGGCTACAAGCCAAAGCTGGGCGTGGACTACACGATCAGCCTGGTCACGAACACCTACAACGGCACCGGCAACCCGTCGGTCGTCGCCCGGGTGACACCCACGAACGTCAACTTCAACGGTGGTGTCGCCTCGAACCTTACGGTCAACGTGACCCTGCCCACCGCCGGTCTGCCGGCCGGCCAGAAAGCCGTCATCGGTTTCAGCACCAGCATGACCGCCAATGGCATTGCCAATGTCGGCCTGCCCACCGGCTGGGGCGCGGATATTCGCTCCGATGCCGGGGCCTGGGGCAACGCCACCACCGGCAACCGCACGGGCACCTTCTACACCTTCTTCCCCTACGCCCGGAACAGCACCACCGCGGACGTGAGCTATGAAATGGCCACGGCGACCGGGGTCTCGATCATCCTGGACATCCTGCAGGCGGCGGTGGCGGAGAATCCCGCGCTGGACGCCAAGATCGATCCCAGCCGGGCGATCACCAAGGGTTTCTCCATCAACGGCAAACTGGCCTTCATCTCTGCCGTGTTTGACGACCGGGTGAAAGCGGTCATCGCCGGCGGCGCGGGCGCCACCGGGCCGGCCAGCTGGCGCTACAACTGCACCGGCCAGGAATACGATTTCACCTGGACGCCGTACTACAATCCCGGCGCCGAGAAGGTCGTTTCCCACGGCACCGAAGGTCCGGGCAACAGCTACCGGCACAACCGCGTTCGCGAGACCGAGCTGTTCCGCCACTTCATGTCGTACGGTCACATGTATTCCCACGAGGAAGGTTCCTATGGGTACGGCAACTACAGCCGCCTGCCGTTCGACAACGCGCTGCTCGTGGCCTGCCTGGCGCCGGATCGCGCCATCATGATCGATACGAACCTGAACGACTACAACGACGGTGCGGTGACCGACAACCTGAGCCTCCAGATCGCGAAGTTCGTCTACAAGGGCCTGGGCGCCGACGCCGACAAGTACGTCAAGTTCAACAGCGGCAACTACGTGTCGTCCGGCGACCCGCACGGGGCG
>CAYMSE010000312.1:0-7847 GCA_964392935.1 uncultured Oleiharenicola sp. | reverse complement strand
GGCGCCGCGGCGGTGGCGGCGGTGGCCAAGTGGCGGTTCAAGCCCGGGATCGACGGCACCAACCCGGTCGCCTGCGCGATGGGCGTCACGGTGCCGTTCGACCTGGACAGGCTGAAGCAGCGCCCACCGCCGATCATGCCCCCGAGCCAGGCCTACATGCCGCACGGGTTGCCGCTCGAGCCGGCCGCGGCGAAGGGGAGCATGGATGTCGAGTATCCCTCGGAGCTGGACGCACGCCGCCTGCCCGGCGAGGTGCGCATCCGCTTCCGCGTCGGCACCGACGGCCGGGCCCGCGAACCAAAAATCGTGTTCGCCTCGCATCCGGCGTTCGTCGAATCCGCGCTGCGCACGCTCGCGCGGGCGGAGTTCGCCCCGGCGCACCGGGGCCCACTGCCGGAGGAATCGCAGCTGGATTACCCGGTGAATTTCGAATCGTTCGGGACCAAGCCGGCCGAGATTCTCGCGGCGAACGGCCTCGAGCTCGTCCTGCCGCGCGAGGTCGCGAGGCCACCGGAGCCCGTGATGCTGATCGAACCCGTGTATCCGCGGGCGGCGCTGCTCGCGGGCGCGGGGGGTGCCGCCACCGCGGAATTCACCGTGGACGTGAACGGGCAGACGGCGGAGGTGAACGTGACGGAGTCACCCGGGCCGGAGTTCGCCGCGGCGCTGACGGCGGCGATCGAATCCTGGGTGTTCCGCGCGGCCCAGGGGTCCGACGGGCCGGTGCCGGTCCGCCTGAAGGTCACGCACCCCTTCGCCGCGGCGCCCGGGACGCCGGAGGCGCGGCTGGCGGAACTGCTGCAGCCTGGTGGCGCCGGGGTCGGCCGAGCGAGCGGGCTCGACCACAAGCTCGCGCCGCTGTGGCGCGGCTTTCCCGTTTATCCCAAGGCGTTGCTGGCTGCGCCGCAGGCGGGCCAGGCGACGATCGAGTTCATCATCGACCGCGACGGGCGCGTGCGGCTGCCGTCGGTCGTCTCGTGCTCGGCCGAGGCGTTCGGCTGGGCGGCGGCGACCGCGGTGAGCCAGTGGGTGTTCGAGCCGCCGACCCGCGGCGGCCAGGCGGTCGACATCACCGTGCGCATCCCGGTGGATTTCAAGCCGCCCGCCCCCTAGGCGCGGCGGCCGGCGGCCTACTGCGGGTCCGCGCCGGCGGGCTCACCCAGCAGGGTTTTCTGGATGCCGCGTTGCCGGGTCTGGATCTGCTGCACGTGTTTCAGCAGGTGATTGAATTCCTCGGCCGACGCGTCGTCGGGCAGCAGCAGTTTCCGTGTTTCCGGCTGGCGCGACCACCGGCCCTCGCAGCGTTCGGCCAGGTCGAGGTAACGGCCCAGGGCCGCGGCGAGTTGCAGGTCCAGGTCGCGCATTTCCGCCAGCTTCGGCAGCCGGCCCCCGGCCGAGCTGCGGTAGCCGGCGAGGAATTCGCGGGTCCCGTTCTTGGACACGCCGTTCTTCTCCAGTTCGGCCTGGAGCAGGGTCTCGGCCTGGTCGAAGACCCCGCGCAGCTCGACGACCGCGGCGCTGAACCGGGCCAGGGCGGCGCGCTTGGCCGCGCGGTCGGCCGCCGTCGCGACGGTTTCCATCTCGAAGAGGCGATCGAGGTTCAGTTCCGCCCCGGCCTCGGCGTAGCGCTGCTGGGCCTCGGCGATCCGGGCGAAGAAGACCTGGGACGCGAGCGTCTGGCCGCGGGCATCACCCCGGAGATTTTCCGCCTGGTTCCGGAGCTCCAGTTGGGCGGACCGGATCGCGCGCACGCTCTGTTCCGCGGTGATGTCCTGGCCGCTGGCGAGCTGCGAGCGGAATTCCTTGCGGGTTTTTTCCCGGATCGCCTCGAGCTTGCCGACGGCCTCGTTCGCCTGGACGCGCTGGAGCGCCTGGTTCACCTGGCCGAGGATCAACACGAGCAGCGTGAGCAGGAAGGCGATGACGTGGCCGCGTCCGCGGCGTCCGCCCAACCGCCAGACGAGCCACGCGATGATGGCCGGGATGAGGAAGCAGGCCACCAGTCCGCCCATCGCGGCGCCGATCTGGTACGGGGTGTTGCGGGCCTCGGCGCCGGTCCGCCAGTTGAGCCAGGCGGTGAAGCCGCCGCCGGCGAGCCACGCGGCCCAGAGGAGCGGCGGGAAGGTGATCGAGGCGGGCGGGTCCTTCGGCGCGGCGGGGGCGGACGGCGGAAGGAGCGGGGGTTCCGAACTCACCGGCGCAGGCTGGCGGCCGCGCGGGCGGCGGTCAATCCCCCCCACTTCGCGCTTGCGGGTGGTGGGGCGGGGGCAACCTTGGGCAGCATGAAAGTCCCGTTCACCGCGAAGGAATACCGGCAGCTGCTCGAGCTGGTCCACCTCGGCATGTGGGCCGTCACCGCCTACCAGGGCGAGGACACCGCCGCCGCGAAACGCTACTTCGCGTTCGACCAGCGGCTGCTCGGCCTGGCGACGGACCTCGGCTGCGCGGATCTGGTGGAGGAGCGGGACGATGGCACGCTGCAACCGGCGCCGAAGCTGGCGGAGGACGAGCGCGTGCGGGAGATCCAGAGCGAATTCCAGAACGACGTGTTCTGGCACGAACTCGTGGCGCGGCTGGCGGACCGCGACGTGGCCGCGGAACAGGCGAAGCGCACGATGGAAACGCCCGGCGTCGAGCCGCCCCCCTCGCACGAGGACCAGGTGAAGCAGGTCGAGCAGCGCTACTGGGACGAATTCGAGAAGAACGACCTGGCGCACGTCGTGGTGCTGCGCGGCGGCCGGGGTTGACGGAGCGCGGCGAAAGTCGAACGACGCGGGTCGAAGGCCGGGCTGCGTCTGGCAGCTTCGCGCCTCCGGGCCCTGCCTTCGGCGTTCGACCGTCGCCGCTCGACCGGCGGAAATCGGGTCAGTAGTCGAGGCCCAGCTTCTTGTACACGAAGTGCATCAGCCACGCCGGGCCGATGAGCAGGAAGACGACGTCGTGCAGGAACGACGGCTTCTTGCCCTCGATCTTGTGGCCGATGAACTGGCCGATCCACGCCAGGACGAAAAGGATCAGGCTGCTTTTCCAGACGGCGAACGGGCAGGCCGCGGCGTGCCACTCGATGAGACCGTAGCAGACCCCCATGAACAGGAACATGCCGACGGCGAGCGGCACCGAGAGGCGGAGGTAGAAGAGCAGCACCGCGAGGGCGACGGGCAGCGTCCAGTTGAACGCCGGGAACGAGGAGGCCAGGAAGGCCGGGACCGGGATGGACCAGATGAGCCCGAGCACGCAGCAGAAGATGATCGGCACGCAAATCCAGTGGATCAGCTCGTTGGTGTCGTCCTGGTGGCTCTCGCCATACTCGGCGAACCACTGGTCGGCGGTCTTGCGCGGCGTCGACATGGGGCGGGGTGGCACCAAACTGAGAATTTGCGGTCCCCGACACCAGCCCTCATTAGCATCCCCATGAAAAGCCTCCGCCTCCTGGCCTTGCTGTTCCTGCTGCCGTTCGCCGCCCACGCCGCCGAGCGCGTGCTCAAGGCCGACCGCACGAGCTCCTTCGTCGACGTGGACGTCAACGCGACCGTGAACTTCACGGCGCATCTCGACGCCTACGACCTGCGCGCGACCGTCGACGAAAAGGGCCGCTTCAAGACCGGCGTCCTCACCTTCAAGTTCACGGACCTGCGGACCGGCAAGCCGGACCGCGACGCGGAGATGATCAAGTGGCTCGGGGGCGGCGAGCCGGCCGGGAAGTTCGAGCTCGGCATCCTGGCGCTCACGCCCGACGGCCAGGGCCAGGTCACGGGCACGCTCACCTTCCATGGCACCGGCCAGCTCATCGAGTTTCCGGTGAACGTGACGAACGCGGGCGGCACCTACACCATCACCGGCGAAGCCACGATCGACTACCGGCACTGGGGCCTGAAGAAGATCCGCAAGCTGGGCATCTTCACCGTCGATCCCGAGGTGAAGATCCGGTTCAAGTTCGTCGGCGCCCCGGGCGAAGTGGTCGTGCCACCGGCGAAATAGGGAACCGGGACGGCCCGGTCCTTGGTTGAGAGTAATCCGGCGAACCCGGTCCGAGGGGTGGCGCGGCGCCTTGGTTTGTCACCAACAACGCCCCTCCAATAACCGCTGACGCTCCGCCTACTTCTTCCCCGGCGCGTGGCGCTTCTCGAGGACGGCGATGGCGTCCGCCAGCGAGAGTTTCTTCGCCCGGAGCAGCACGATGAGGTGGTAGAGCAGGTCGGCGGCCTCGCCGGCGAATTCCTTGGAGTTCTTCTGCATCGCGGCCAGGGCGGTTTCGACGCCCTCCTCGCCGACCTTCTGGGCGACGCGGGCGACGCCCTCCTGCACGAGGCGGACGGTGTAGCTGGAGGTGTCGCCGGACTTGATGCGCGCGGCGACGACCTGGTCGAGGTGCGCGAGGAAACCGGCGCCCGTCGCGCCCGCGTCGCCGAAGCAGCTCACCGTGCCGCGGTGGCAGGTCGGGCCGTCGGGCCGCGCCTGGACGAGCAGCGTGTCGTGGTCGCAGTCGACGGCGACGCTCACGAGGTGCAGGAAGTTCCGGGACGATTCGCCCTTGGTCCACAGGCGCTGCTTCGAGCGGCTGAAGAACGTGACCCGCTTCGTGCGCAGGGTCTTTTGCAGCGCGGCGGCGTCCATGTAGCCGAGCATGAGCACCTGCAGCGTGGCGGCGTCCTGCACGATGGCGGGCACGAGCCCGGCGTTCTTCTTCCAGTCGATTTTCGGGGGTTTCATGTGCGGGATTTTTTAACCACGAAGGACACGAAGAGCACGAAACCAAACCAAGTGGGGATGCGGTTCGGGCTTCGTGACCTTCGTGCGCTTCGTGGTAGGAGGTTCAAGGGCGGACGATGACGCCCTCGCGGGCGAGGTAGGATTTGAGGGTGGGGATCGGGATGGCGCCGCTGTGGAAGACGGAGGCGGCGAGCGCGGCGTCGACGCCGGCGTCGCGGAACACGTCGCGGAAGTGCTCCGGGGCCCCGGCGCCGCCGGAGGCGACCAGCGGGATCGTGAGCACGGCGCGCACGAGCTTGAGCTGCGGCAGGTCGTAGCCCTTCCGCTCGCCGTCCTGGTTCATGCAGTTGAGCACGATCTCGCCGGCGCCGAGCCGCTGCGCCTCGCGCGCCCAGTCGATGGTGCGCCAGCGCGTGCCGCGCGTCTTGGTCGGGTCACCCGTGTACTGCTTCACGAAATAGTCGCCGCCCTCCTGGCGGCTGTCGATGCCGACGACGACGCACTGCGAGCCGAACTCGTTGGCCAGCTGGCCGAGGAGCTCCGGCTGCTCGAGCGCGGGGGAATTGAGCGAGATCTTGTCCGCGCCGCTGTGCAGCAGGCGGCGCGCGTCGTCCAGCGAGCGGATGCCGCCGGCGACACAGAACGGAATGTCGATGACCTTCGCCACGCGCGTGACCCAGTCCGCGGAAACCGTGCGGCCGTCGCTGCTCGCGGTGATGTCGTAGAAGACGAGCTCGTCGGCCCCCTCGTCGCGGTAGCGCTGGGCGAGCGCGATGATGTCGCCCATGTCGACGTGGTTGCGGAACTGCACGCCCTTGACGACGCGGCCGTCGCGGACGTCGAGGCAGGGAATGAGGCGGCGGGCGAGCATGGGGGAAAGGGGCAGGTATCAGGGGACAAGTGCCAAGCCGCGGAGAACGGCGGGCTGGCGGAAGGAGGTCTGTCGGGTGCTTGGCACTGGGTCCTTGGGGCTTGTGACTGCTTCAGCAGGCCAAGGCCTGCTGCAGGGTGAATTTGTTTTCGTAGAGCGCGCGGCCGACGATGGCGCCGGCTGCGCCGGTCTGCTGGAGCGCGCGCAGGTCGTCGAGCGACGACACGCCGCCGGAGGCCTGGATCTGCAGGGCGGGGAAGCGCGGCACCAGCTGGGCGTAGAGCGCGGCATTGGGGCCCGCGAGCTTGCCGTCGCGGCTGATGTCCGTGCAGAGGATGTGGACGAGGCCGGCGGAGAGGTAGCCGGTGAGGAAGTCGTCGAGGGCGACGCCGGTGGCCTCCTGCCAGCCCGCCGCGGCGATGCGCGGGATGCCCGCTTCGTCGAGGCGCACGTCGGGCGAGAGGATGATGCGCTCGGCGCCGAACCGCTTCAGCCAGCCGCGCACCAGGGCGGGTGCGCGCACGGCGAGGCTGCCGACGATGACGCGCTGCACGCCGGCGGCGAGGAGCGCGGCGACCTGCGCCTCGTCGCGGATGCCCCCGCCCGTCTGGACGCGCAGGCCGCTGCCGCGGGCGAGCGACTCGACGAGCGCGGTCTGGCGCCGCGCGGGATCCTTGGCGCCGTCGAGGTCGACGACGTGCAGCCAGGTCGCGCCGGCGGCCGCAAAGCCGCGCGCGACGGCGAGCGGGTCGTCGCCGTAGGCTTTCTCCTGGTCGAACTTCCCCTCGGTCAGGCGCACGACGCGGCCGCCGCGCAGGTCGATGGCGGGATAGATGATCATGGGGCCCCTCCTTCTGTCATCGCGAGCCCGGCAAAGCCGGGCGTGGCGATCCAGCGGGATGGATTGCTTCGTCGCTGCGCTCCTCGCAATGACCGTATGAGAAAATCACTCATGCGGGCATCTCCAGGAAGTTCCGGAGCAGCCGGGCGCCGGCGGCGCCGGAGCGCTCGGGGTGGAATTGCACGCCGGAGAAATTGCCGCGCTGCACGACGGCGGCAAACGCCGCGCCGTGCTCGCAGCTTGCGACGGTGAACTCGTTCACCGGGCCGGCGAAACTGTGGACGAAGTAGAAGCGGGTGGCGTCGTCGAAACCCGCCAGCAAGGGGACGGGGCGGCGGATCTGCAGCGTGTTCCAACCCATGTGCGGCACGGTGATGCCGGGCGACTCCGGCAGCAGCGCGACGGTGCCGGGGATGAGGCCGAGCGAGGGCGTGGCGCCCTCCTCCGAGGCATCGAAGAGCAGCTGCATGCCCAGGCAGATGCCGAGCACGGGCTGCGTCAGGCCGCGCACGCACTCGACGAGGCCGCGGGCCTGCAGGCGCTTCATGCCCTCCTGCGCGGCGCCGACGCCGGGAAGGATGACGCGGTCGGCGCCGCAGATCACCGCGGCATCGGCCGTGAGCTCGCTCGGCACGCCGAGCCGCTCGAGCGCAAAGCGCACCGAGGCGATGTTGGCACCGCCGCTGTCAACAATGGCTAGCATAGGAAAAATCCCAAACGTCAGGTTCCAAACGCCAAACGAAGCCGAAACGCGAAGTTTCGAAATCAGAGCAGGGCTCGTTGCGCGGGAGTTTCTTTGGCATTTGGACGTTTGGCGTTTGGGTTTTGCCCCAGGGGGCATTCGTCACAGGACGCCTTTCGTCGACGGCACGTCGCTGCCGGCGCCGCGGGCGACGGCGGGGCGCAGGGCGCGGCCGAAGCCCTTGAAGAGGGACTCGATCATGTGGTGCGTGTTGTCGCCCTTGACGGACATGTGGAGCGTCGCGCCGAGGGTGGTCGCGAGCGACTGGAAGAAGTGCGGCACGAGTTCGCTGGGCAACTCGCCGACGTTCTCGCGCGGGAAGCGGCCCTCGAAGACGAAGTAGGGGCGGCCGCTCAGGTCGAGCGCGACCTGGGCCAGCGCCTCGTCCATCGGCATGGTGAAACCGTACCGGCCGATGCCGCGCTTGTCGCCGAGCGCCTGCCTGAGCGCGGCACCGAGCGCGAGGCCGACGTCCTCGACGGTGTGGTGCTCGTCGATCTCGAGGTCGCCGTCGCAGTCGATGACGAGGCTGATGCCGGCGTTGCGCGCGATCTGGTCGAGCATGTGGTCGAAGAAACCGATGCCGGTGTCGAATTTCGCGGGCGCCGCCGCGTCGAGGTCCACGCGCACGGAAATCTTGGTCTCCTTGGTCTGGCGGGCGACGACGGCGCGGCGCGGCGCCT
>CAYMSE010000311.1:0-12134 GCA_964392935.1 uncultured Oleiharenicola sp. | reverse complement strand
CGACCACGTTACGGCTGCACAATCGTGGTCACTGCTTACCCCAGACACGGATGAGGGCGTCGCATTTGCTGACGAGGTGCCCAAGACCGGGTCGCTGGTGCTCTGGGAGAAGTTGGACCGGCACACCGATACGAGCGACGTCGACCGGCAGCGGGAGAACTTTGTCCGTCGGATTGATGAAGCCCGGTCACACCTTGAACTGGTGTTTCACCGATACCTCTCGGGTGAGACCGCGCGGTCGAAGCTCCGGATCAGTCTAAATGGTCGGGACCTAAAGCCGTTTGACCCGTTCCATACCTCGCACGAGGCGACGATCCGGGGCGCCACGGAGACGATTCGCGTCGGAGAGCATGAGGTGATCGTACGTCCGTTCACATTGCCGCATCATGGAAAGGTCAGTGCGTCAGACTGGGAGCGGTATGCGGGGCCAGAAGGCTACGCGCGAAGCCAGGGATTCTACCTGTATCGGCAGCGGCGGCTGATCATCCATGGGACTTGGTTCGGATTGGCTCGGCAATCCGAGCTCACAAAGCTCGCCCGCATCGCGATTGACATTCCCACCGGCTTGGACAGCGCCTGGCACATAGATGTGAAAAAGGCGTCTGCCCGACCGCCGGCGATCGTACGCGACCGCCTCCGTCGGATTATCGAAGGCTTGGGAGCCGCTTCGAAACGGGTTTATCGGCGAAAGGGTCAGGTCCTGCATGATCCAAGCCTGCCCGTGTGGGAACGGCGGCAGGTCGACGGGGCGATTGTCTACGGAATCAACACGGACAACCCCGCAATCGCCGCCGCCAGAGCCTCGCTGCCTGAGGATGCCCGTCCCGTTCTCGACCGTGCTTTACGCCTCGTAGGGGCTTCATTGCCGGTTGACGCGGTGTTTGCCGACTTGGCCGAAACGCCGGAAGACGTCAAGGCCCAGGCGCTTTCGGATGAAGAGCTACTGAGAGCGATAGAGCCGACACTCGCGGCTTTGAGGCAAAAAGGTCTTCCCGACAACACGGTATTCGAGATGCTGAGGGTGGCTGAGCCATTCCGCTCGAACTGGGAGCGGGTGGAAGCCCTGCTCGACGCCGACGAACCCGGAGAAGTTCAATGACGGTCGACTTGAAGGGGCTCGAAGATGCGGTCGAGGCCATGCTGGCAAGCGCATCCTCTTTGACCCCGGAGATCATCCGATCATGGATCAGCCAGTTCAGGGTGATGCCAGCCTTTGGAGTGTCGAATGAACAGGCCGAGCAGCTCGCCAGGACTCTCGAAACGCGCCACGCGATTACGATGTCGCTGGGGGCTGCGCTCAAAGAGCGAGACTATCAACCCTGGCTGGATGCTGCCAAGGTCGACATCAAGTTCTACTTCTGGGAGCGGTATCGGGCGCTGCTAAGGAAGAAGGGATTCTCCCGGAAGGTGATTGAAACGCTCGACGAGGACACCGACCGCACACTCGGCCTATTGCAGAACCCGCGAATGGACGGGCCGTGGGATAGGCGCGGTATGGTAGTGGGCCATGTACAGTCCGGGAAGACAGCGAACTACATCGGACTGGTTGCAAAGGCGGCCGACGCCGGCTACCGGGTCATTGTGATCATCGCCGGAATTCACAACAATCTGCGGAACCAGACGCAGAAACGGGTGGACGAAGGGTTTGTCGGACGCGACAGCGCGCGCCTGCTGTCGAAGCAGGAAGACCGACTTGTAGGAGTGGGGAAGATCGACGCACGACGACGACCTGTGACGCTGACGAATTCGGTCCGGGACTTCAACAAAGCTCTAGCAACGAGCGTCGGCATCCAACTGAACGGACTGTCCGAGCCCGCTGTCTTCGTGATCAAGAAGAACGCGACTACGCTGAAGCACCTCACCGAATGGCTTGCCGAGCATAATGCGGTCCATGGGGGGGCGACTATTGATGAGCCGATGCTGCTTATCGATGACGAGGCTGACAATGCGTCCATCAATACGGGGTATGACAGAGACGAAGTCACACGCATCAACGGTCAAATCCGCACGCTGCTGAAGCTGTTTTCGCGAAGCAGCTACGTCGCCTACACGGCTACGCCCTTTGCAAACATCTTCATCGATCCTGATACCAAAGACGCGATGTTCGCGGATGATCTGTTCCCGCGACACTTCATCGTGTCGCTGGATCCTCCGACTAACTACTTTGGCCCTCAGCGCGTCTTCGGTTCACAGTCTGCCGGTGTCGTTCGGAACATTGCGGATAACGAAGAGTTGCTCCCGGCAAAGCACAAAATCGACCATCCGATCGAACACTTACCTCCGTCCTTAATCGAGGCTCTGCGCACATTCGTGGTTGCTCGGGCGATTCGGATAATCCGAGGCCATGCCGCGGCACATACTTCGATGCTCGTCAACGCATCGAGGTTTACTGGAGTGCAGGGCCGGATAGCGGGTTGCATCCGCGGCGAACTCGGTCGAATCCAGCGCAGTGCAAGCGTAAACGGCGCGCTGCCGCCTGACGCTGCCGAGCGCGATCCGGCAATCAGCCAGCTGCGTGACACCTTTGAGCGAGAATACGCCGGTGCAGGCGTTTCATGGGTGGCTGTTCTCGGCAAGCTTCACGAAGCCGCTGCTCCAGTAAAGGTGGTCGAAGTGAACAGCGCCTCGCCGGCAGCTCTGGCATACGATCAGTACGTCGAGACCGGACTGGCTGTCATCGCCGTTGGAGGCTATTCGCTTTCGCGGGGCCTGACGCTGGAAGGTCTCATGGTGAGTTACTTCCTTCGTAACTCGCAGATGTATGACACACTGATGCAAATGGGCCGTTGGTTTGGCTATCGCGATGGCTACGATGATCTCTGCCGGGTGTGGATTCCTGAAGAGGCTGAAGGCTGGTATGCGGCCATTGCGGAGTACGTGGACGAACTGAGGAGTGAGTTGCGCCGCATGGCCGCGGCAAACGCCACTCCTGAGGAGTTCGGGCTCAAGGTCCGTGCTCACCCCGGTGCGCTATTGGTCACCGCCCGGAACAAGATGGGGAGTGGAGAAACAGTCACCCTCGAGGTCGGACTCTCGAAGAGTTTCATCGAAACGGCGACGCTGCGCGCTGAGCCGGACGAGGGCGGCGCGATGCAGGGCAATCGCGAAGCAGTGGCACATCTCGTTGAAGCGCTCAAAGCCACTGGTAAGCCGCTTGCGAACGCAACAGAAGTCTCCCCTGGCGGGTGGCTGATTGAACGAGTGCCGGTCGCGTTGGTGAAGGTGTTCATCGCTGAGTTCAAGAACCACCCGTCGTCATTTCTGACTGATCCAAGCCTTGTAAGGCCGTACATCGAAAAGCGCGAGCTGCAAGAGCTTGCTGAGTGGGATGTCCTGTTTGTGAGCGTAGGAAGGAGTGAGGCAAGTATCGAGGTCCCAACGCTGGACGGGAAAGTCGTTAGGCCGCAGGTGCGAACGCGCGGCGACAGGTCAACGTCTGACACAATCAGAGTCACCAACAAGCAGCGCGTAGCGTCCCGTGGAATGGAGCGTATCGGCGTGCCCGATCCGCTTGCGCGCGCCGCTGAAGCGGACTACCTGGCAAGCAATCCGGATCTCATCCTCAAAGGCGCAGAGATCAACTACCCCGACCACATCTATCGCGCGGTGCGCCCACGCCCGCTACTGATGATCCATCATCTGCAGATCAACGGGGGTGGCACACCGTACTACAAGAAGCCGGTCGTGGCATGGAGTATCAGTTTCCCGGGTACGCGCGAGACCGAAGAGACGGTGGAGTATGTGGTGACCACGTCGTGGATGCGGCAGAACTTTCCGGTCGACGTTGACGAGGATGGCGAAGATGAATCAGGCACGTGATCCCTGGAAGCAGCTGTCTCCGGGAGTGCGAGAGGGAGAGGCGACCGCGATCCGCGTGGACGCGAATGGGCGCTGGGACTTCTTCTGGGCACGCGACATCGAGTCCCGACCGATGCTGGTGCTCCGTCATGCTTCACCCATTGTCGCGGACGCGCAGCTGCCGGACCTGCGGGCGATCCGCATTGGTGACGTTTCTGACGGCTTCCGGGGGCATGTACTCTCCCTGACGCTTATTGACGCGAGCCTGCGAGACCTGTTCTTGACGCTCTGCCTCGACGTCATCGAACATGCCGGAGCCGCACAGTCTGAAGCCGAGGCTGTCGAGGTGGCGATTGGCCGGACGTGGCGCTGGCACTACCTGCTCCGTGGTGGTCGGCGCGAGCTGCTGAGCGAGGCCGTGCAAGTGGGGCTGCTCGGTGAGCTCTTTGTGTTGGAGAAGGTGGCGCTGAATCAGCTCCCGGCGTCCACGGCAGTGGCGGCGTGGCGCGGCCCCCTGCGAAGTCCACAAGACTTTCAGTTCGGCGATGGGGCAATCGAAGTGAAATCTGGGACTGCGCCGCACGATGTGCTGAACATCACATCGGAGGAACAGCTGGACGCTACCAAATGGACTGTTCTTCTCTTGGCTGTCGTGACATGGCGGCAGCAGTCGGAAGGTGCAGAGGCAGAGTCGGTAACCGATGCTGCACTGAGGATTCGAGGTGCGATCGAGGCCGCCGACCGGGCCGCCGCTGCCAGATTCGTCGGCCTTCTCACCGCGGCGGGGTTCGACTTCCGTGATGATTATTCCCGCTGGCGCTGGGAGCGTACGGGAGTCGCAGTGTATCGCGTGGGAGACGGCTTCCCCGCGCTGGTGCCGGCAATGATTCCCGCCGGTGTCGAAGATGTCGGGTACGCGCTTCGCAGAAGCGCATGTGAGCCGTGGCGCACGCCTGACGCCGCGTTGCATGAGGTGTGGGGGGGGCTCGAACGTGGCAACTGACAACGATCGATTCCATCAGGAGTTCCTGCAGGAAGTACAACGCGCTGCCGACGCGGACGGCAAGTTCTTCGAGGACGCGTTCTTCGAGACGTTCTGCAATTATGTAGTTGACGCTGGAGACATTGATGAGGCAAACCGCGCGTACTTCAACAACGGGCGCGGAATGCGAGTGGATGGCTACGGCGGTCAGCCGCTCGAGCAGGATGGCGTGCTCACTATCATAGCCGCCGATGTTAACCAGGATGAGGATGTCGAAACGTTGACTGCGACTGAACTGGACGCGGTTTTCAAAAGGGCCACGTCATTTGTCAGCCGGTCTTTGGACCGAACGTTTCGAAACGGACTCGAGGAGTCGTCGCCTGGCTTTGGGCTCGCCGACATGATCGCTTCATCTTGGGCTGGCGTGGCCAAGGTGCGCATCCTGCTCGTCACGAATCGTGTGCTCAGCAAACGGATCGATGGTAAGGGCGAAGGGACACTCGATGGCAAGCCAGTGGTCTACAGCGTATGGGACCTCACACGGCTGCGTCAGTTCGCTGAGTCTGGTCGGGCGCGCGAAGAAATGGTTGTTGACCTGGCCGAATCCGGCGGTTACTTGCCCGCACTCCCCGCACACCTCGGCGGGGCCGCATATGAAGCCTATCTGATTGTGATGCCTGCCGCGCAACTCGCACGGATCTACGACCGGTGGGGCGCCCGATTGCTTGAGCAGAATGTGCGAGTGTTTCTCCAAGCTCGCGGGTCGGTTAACAAGGGGATTCGCAACACCCTCGAGCGCGAGCCAGAGATGTTCTTTGCTTACAACAACGGACTTGCAGCGACAGCCGAAGAGGTGACGACACGCACGTCAGCCGACGGGATGCGTATCACGCGATTGAGAAATCTGCAGATCGTGAACGGCGGACAAACCACGGCTTCCATCTACGCTGCAAGCAGGCGTCAGGACTTGTCACTGGACAGGACGTTCGTGCAGGTAAAGTTGTCGGTTATTCCGCCCGAGCGAGCTGAGGAGGTGGTTCCCAATATCTCTCAGTTTGCGAACAGCCAGAACAGGGTGAACGCCGCTGACTTCTTTGCCAACCATCCGTTCCATCTCCGGATGAAGAAGTTTTCGGAAGTCACATACGCACTTGCCCCCGACGGCAGCTTCCGGCAGTCGAAATGGTTCTACGAGCGGGCTCGGGGCCAGTACCTCGACGCCCGGTCCGGCCTGTCCGCTTCGGAGCAAAAGCGCTTTGACCTTGAGTACCCTAGAGAACAGGTGTTCACCAAGACCGATCTCGCAAAGTTCGTGAATGTGTGGGAAGGCAAGCCTGAGGTTGTCAGCAAGGGCGCGCAGAAGAACTTTGCCGAGTTTGCCGGCTACGTCGGCAAGCGGTGGGAGACGAACGGCGACGAGTACAACGAGCGGTTCTACACGACTGTAGTTGCAAAAGCGATCTGCTTCAAGGCCGCAGAGCGAATTGTGTCGGCGCAGCCATGGTATGAAGGTGGGTATCGGGCGAATATCGTCGCATATGCCTTGGCCAAGATCGGGTATGACGCTGGTGTCCATGGACTCAGTCCTGACTTCGACCGTATCTGGAAGCGGCAGGGCGTCAGCGAGGCGATGGAGCTGGCCATTGTGAGAGCGGCCGAGGCTGCCCGGGACGTTGTGCAGAACCCTCCGGAGGGAGGAGTGAAGAACGTCACCGAATGGGCCAAGCACCAGCGTTGTTGGGAACTCATGAAGTCGAAGGCGGTTGATTGGCCCAAGGCTTGGCTCAATGAACTCGCGTCAGTATCTGAGCAGGCGGCAGAGGCGCGTTCGGCCCGTCGACAACAGAAAGTCCTCGATGGCATTGAGGCTCAAACGACCGTTGTAAACGCCGGTGCGCCATTCTGGGCTCAGGTCAAGGCATGGGCCGAGTCGAAGAAGCTTCTTGGCCAGAAGGACCTTGAGATCCTTGACGTGGCATGCCACATGCCGGCAAAGCTTCCATCCGAGAAACAATGCGCGGTGATCATGGCGGCCTACAATCGCCTGCGCCAGGACGGGCTGCCCATGGCGATTCTGCGACGGTAAGGCCTGGCGTGAGGCGAGCGATCGGCTATCCTAAGACACGATGATTAAGGTGGTCGATGTTTTTGCCGGGCCCGGCGGCCTAGCCGAAGGTTTTGCTTCATGCCGGGTGGCGCGAGACAGGAGGCCGTTTGAGGTCGCGCTTTGCATAGAACGAGAGGCCACAGCACACGCGACGCTGAGGCTGCGTGCGTTTCAGCGGTGTTTCGATGGGCAGCCGCCCGCTTCTTACTTCGACTACATCCGCGGTGCATCCGACTGGGATAGCCTTCGTGCAAGTCGTCCAGATGAGGCGGATCGCGCGAGCCGCGAGGCAGTGTGTCTCGAATTGAGCCGACGTTCCGCAGAGACGGTCCGGAGTCTTGTGCGTGAACGTGTTGACGTCTCAGGTCCGTGGGTGCTGATCGGAGGGCCGCCCTGCCAGGCCTATTCACTGGTCGGTCGGTCTCGCAACCGCGGAAAGGCCCATTATCGGCCGAGTCGCGACAAGAGGAACTCTCTGTACGTCGAATACCTCCAAATACTTGCAGACCATGCACCCCCAGTGTTCGTGATGGAGAACGTGAAGGGGCTGCTATCGGCACGCGCGTTCAGAACCCCCATGTTCGAGCGCATACTGGATGATCTGGCCCAGCCAGCCCGAGCGCTTGATCGCGAGCGGCGGCCGACAGGTCGCGCGCGGCCGAGATACTCGCTCATTTCCTTATGCACGTCTGAGAGTATTCCAGACAACGATCCATCTCGATTTGTTGTGCGCTCGGAGGACTACGGTGTGCCGCAGCGCCGGCATCGGGTCATCGTGGTAGGTGTGCGAAGTGATATGGCAGCGAGGATTGATCCCCTCGAAAGGGTCAACCGCAAGGTGACGGTGCTCGACAGGATCGGTGATCTCCCCCCGTTGCGGAGTGGCCTCAGTCAGATCGCAGACTCCGGAGACGAATGGTCCCGGCAGGTCGCAACCGTAACGAAGACAGATTGGTTCAGCGAGGTGGCCCCGGATGTCCGGAGGACCATGCGTGCTGCAATTGCTCAGATCCGGGAGACGTCAGCCGACCGAGGCTCGGAGTATAGGCAGCAGGAGGCGGGCGGGCGCGTGCTAAACCATTCAACGCGCGGTCACATGACTGCGGACTTGCATCGATACCTGTTCGCAAGCGCGTTTGCAAGCGTCCGCGGGTCTTCGCCTGTACTTGCAAAGTTCCCTCGCGGATTGTTGCCTGATCACGCGAACGTCGCGGCTGCAATAGACGGAAAGCTCTTCGGCGATCGATTCCGGGTGCAGGTGGCGGGTGAGCCGTCAACAACTATCGCATCGCACATCGCCAAGGACGGCCACTATTACATCCACTATGATCCAAGTCAGTGCCGGAGTCTGACTGTCCGTGAAGCCGCGCGCCTGCAGACCTTCGACGACGACTATTTCTTCACCGGCCCTCGCACGGCTCAGTATCACCAGGTTGGGAACGCGGTTCCCCCCGAACTCGCACGACTGATTGCCGTACGCGTGGCGAGGTTGTTCTGAGCATGGCTGCTGTCGACGCAGGCCTCCTACTCTGCGCATAGAAGGCCATCGGGGACGCGGTGCGAATCAGAGATATCACGCCCGCCCGCAGCCGCAACATGGCGGCGATCAAGGGCAAGAACACGGCGCCCGAAATGACGGTTCGGCGCCACTTGCATCGATCGGGGCTTCGGTTCCGGCTGCACGACCGGACACTCGCTGGTCGTCCCGACCTGGTGCTACCGCGATACCGATTCGTTGTCTTCGTTCACGGTTGCTTCTGGCACCATCACGGCTGCGCGAACTCGACCTGGCCCAGGACGCGGGCAACGTTCTGGCGGACCAAAATCAACGCCAACCGACGGCGTGACCGGAAAGTCGAGCGACTCCTGCAGGCCGAAGGGTGGTCCGTTGCCACCATATGGGAGTGCGAGGTGACGCAGCTCAATCTCGACCGTCTCGTCCGACGCATTCGTGGCCGGCCACGGGGCGTTCGTTGATGGCAAAGGCCAAAGGAAAAGCAGGCGGCGGCTTCCGGCTGTTCGGCTTCCGGCAAGGAGACCGATCAGAGTACCTCGCGGCGTATGCACTCTCGAGGATCGCGTTCATCACCCCGGTGCTGCGAGCGACGGCCGATGCCGCTCGTACCGCTACGCGCGACTCGTCGCCGCGATCAGCCTGACCTTCCGCTCGATCCGCGCGGACAGGTCCGGCACATCCACCAGGAGCGGCTCAGGCGCCCCCGCCGGCGCCCACGCGAACGTCCCGCGCTCCAGCTGTGGGGTGACGCGCTCAGGCGTCCAGCGCTCGATCAGCCGCGCGTCCATGTCCACCACCCAGTACTCCGCCACGTCGGCATCGAGGTAGAAGTCGCGCTTCGTCACCCGGTCCTGCCGCCCGCTCGAGGGCGAGATGACCTCGACGGCGAGGAGCAGCGACGCGATGCCTTCCCAACTCGCGGCGTCGGCGTGCGGACCGCGACTGTGGGCCCGGATCACGAACATGTCGGGCTGCGTGATGGTGCCGGACTGCAGTTCCAGGTCAGCGGGCGACGTGCACGCCACGCCGACGCCGTGCGCGTCCACGTAGTCCGTGATCAGGCGCAGCAGTTCGGCGGTCGAGAGCTGGTGTGGTGTTCCCGGCGCCGGCGTCACCAGCAGCTCGCCGGCGATGAGTTCGTACCGCGGCCATGCGCGCTCCTCGTCGATGAGCGCGCGCACGTCGCGCGTGGTCCAGCCGCGGGTGGCGGGCATGACCATATCGATATGCTCCTCGTGGCTCGGATGCAACTCGGCACCAGCCACGATACGAGGCGCTCCGCATGGTTCCATCACCATTCGACCGCCGAGTGCATCGAAATCGTTGCGGCCGAGTCGAGGAGTGAGGCACGAGGGCACCAGGACGCCCTGAACCTCACCGCCGTGCATCACCCCTGGGCCGTCAGCCGTTTGCGAGCCGCCAGCGCCCGCTCCGCCACGTCCCACCGCGCCCCATGCCGCTCGATCATCCAGTACAGGTGCGCGGCGAGCGACCGCTCCCCCTCGGCCTCGAAATACCCGGCGATCGCCGACAGCGGCGCCACCAGCGCGCTGTGCCGCTCGCTGTCGTACTCGTGCGCCACTTCGTCGTACGCCGCGATGCCGTTCACGAATGCGAGCAGCGGTGCGCGCACGGGGTGCCCGGCCGGCAGCGCTGCTACGGCCGCGCGCACGGCCGGATCGTCGTTGTTCGAGGCCATCATTGCGTCGTGCATCCGGAGCGCGGCCAGCACCGCGGCAATGGGCGCGCCGACGGCGGGGTCGGTCGCCCGCGCCGACGCGAGCGCGTCCACGAACGCGGCGTGACGAACGGGCGCGTCGGGCGACAACCACCGGTCACGCCCCGCGCACCACCAGTCCGAGCGCCGATCATCCTTCGCGGTCAGCTCCGGCGGCGGCTCCCACCGGCAGTAGTCTTCGAACGCAGCGGCGTCGTCGCCCACGGCACCGGCCAGCTCGAACTCTCCGAGCTCTTCGAGCAACTCCCGGAAGCGTTCCACGTACCGCCGGTCAATGCGCGCGTCCACCTCGCGCGCCTCGGCCGGGTAGTCCGCCCACTCCCGGAACGCCTCGCCAAGCGGAAAGCCATGCGCCACGCGCAGGTCGTGCCAGCGATCCCACAGCATCTCGTATTCGAGATCGGTCACGGTGTCGAAGCGCGCGGATACGATGGCGTAGATCATCCAGCGCGCGGCCGCCTCGCCAAGCACGCCCGCGCGCCGCGACTCCCGGATGGCACGAGCCCACCCGCGCGCGGCCTCGGTGCCCGTAGCGCCCTCCTCCTCGGATTCCGACGTCGCCTCCTGTTGGACGGCGCCGAGCGGGAGCAGGCTCACGGGGTCGAACGCGCGGCGCAGCATTGACATCCGCTCCTCGTGCGAGACGGGAGGAATGTCGGCCGGCGCCTCGCCGGGCTCCCACGAGCGTTCGCCGCGCGCCCAGTCGTCCGGCGACGGATCGTCGTCGTCCGGATTCCACGGCCCAAGGCCGTCCGACCAGTCGGGACGGAGCATGGATTCAAGTCTAGCGATTCCGGCGGGATGGTGCGCATAGATTGCGATGATGGCGCCACGCGCCCGCCGCCCCGAACCCGCCGCGCCGCGAGGCCCGCGCGAAATCTGGCAGGCCGACCTCGTGCCCGTCGCCATCGCCCTGGGCGATACGCCCGACGCGCGCCCGGCACTGTGCATCGTCATGTGCGACGGATTCATTCTCCACGGCGACCTCGTCGCGCACCCGCCGAACGACGCGCCGGGCGTGGCGGCGGAGCTCGCGGCCGCGATTCTGGCCGCCGCGGCGGCAACAAAGCGCCGGCCAGCGGCAATCGAAGTGCGCGATGCCCGCGTGGCGACCGCATTGCGCGGGATTCTCGACGCCGAGCACCCGGCGGGCGACGCGCCCGCCGTGCGGGCGGTGAAGCAGATGCCCGACATGGACGACGCCATGGCGTCGTTCGACCGGTCCGTCGTCGGACGCCCAGCCGAGGCCGGGCCGCGCTCGCGCCTCTCGCACCCCGACAGCTGGGCGGGGTGGAAGCTGCCGGGCGAGCAGATCGTGCGCCTGTTCTCCGCCGCCGCGCGCTACTACCGCGCCGCGCCATGGACGCACCTCGTCAACGACGATGTGCTCCGCGTCCGCGTGCCGGACGGCGACGCGTGGAGCGCGATTGTCATGGGTCACGCGCGCGAGCTGTTCGGCCTCGCCCTGTACGCGAACCACGGCGACCTGCTCGCCGCGCTCACCGCCGAGTCGCCTGAGGAAGCCGTTGGCAACCTGCATGGCGCCGTGCTCAGCCTCAGTTACTGCCCCCGGGACGACCTCACGCCGCGCACGCGCAAGGAAGTGATCTGGTCGGGGTGGGAGGTGGCGGGCCCGGCGGCCTACCCGGACCTCATGGCGCTCAACACGCTCGGCGGAGGCGTTACCGCGCGCCAGATGGACGACCTCATTGCCGCCCTCGACGCGATCCACCGCTTCGCGGCCGCGCATGCGGTGCGGCTCGCGGACACGTTCGACGAACCGATGATTATCGCGTGGACCGATCCGGCGTCCGGCGTTGAGATTGGCCTGGCGCGCGCGATCGCCTGACAACGTGCACCAGGGCGACTGGGAGTCCCCCGAGGTCGCGTCCCTGGCTGCATCGCGGACTTGAGTGCACGCCGGCCGCAGTCTGGACTCCGGGCATCCCGGAGCCCGTCGAGGCAGGACACGCGCCATGCTGGCGGCGGCCGG
>CAYMSE010000310.1:0-4831 GCA_964392935.1 uncultured Oleiharenicola sp. | reverse complement strand
TGGGCGGGACCGCGATCTGGGATCTCCTCGGACACTACCAGGCCAGCGCGTCGTTCCAGCGGCAGGCGTGGACCCACGTGAAGCTGGTCTTCGCGGGCGCCCAGTTCCGCGCCTACGTGAATCGCTCCGAGCGCCCGGTCGTCACGGTCCCGCGCCTGGAAGGCAACGTGGACCACGGCCGCATCGCGTTCGAAGGCGAGATGATCGTCGCCAACCTCGTCGTCACCCCCGGCGTCGTCGGGGATCTGCCCCGCGAGGCCGGCGCCGACCCGACCGCGGGCGATTCGAACTACCTGCGGCACTGGCAGGTGGGCGCGCCCACCGTGATTCCGAAGGGCATCGACTTCGCCTACGACTCGCTGCCCAAACCCGACGCGACGTGGACCCCGCTCGCGGCGGAACGGCGCGGCCTCGTCAATCTGACCCGGCTGTACGGCAAATCCGGCGAACGCCGCCTCGTCTGGGTCCGCACCCACCTCCAGTCCGCCACCGCGCAGGTGCGCCGGCTGTCCCTCGGCTTCAGCGACGAGGTATGGGTGCTCATCAACGGCAAGCTGCTCTACGTGGACAAGAACTGGTACTTTCACCCCATCCGCAAGGAGCCCGAGGGCCGCTGCGCGATCGAGAACACGACCTTCAACCTGCCGCTGAATGCGGGCGGCAACGAACTGCTCATCGGCGTCGCCAACGATTTCTACGGGTGGGGCGCGGTCGCGCGTCTCGACAGCCTCGCCGGGATCACCCTCGCGGGCGATGGCGGTTGACGCCGCCCGGCCCATTCGTCGCGCTTCCACCTTTACCCTCCACGCCCCATGAACCGTCGCTCGTTCGTCTCCTCCCTCGCGGTCGCCACGGCCGCCGTCGCCACGAAGCCCCGCCTCCTCGGCGCCGAAACCGCCGCCCGCCCGCGGGTCGGACTCATCGGCTGCGGCTGGTACGGCGGCGTCAATCTCGAGAGCCTCATGCGGAACGCCGCCGTCGAGGTCGTCTCGCTCTGCGATCCCAACCGCCACGCGCTCGACACGATGCTCCAGGGCGTCGCCAGCCTGCAGTCGGCTGTGCCGCGCACGTTTGCCGACTTCCGCGAGATGCTCGCGTCCGGCCGCCACGACATCGTCATCGTCGCCACGCCGGACCACTGGCATGCCCTGCCGGCGATCGCCGCCATGCAGGCGGGCGCGGACGTCCTCCTCGAGAAACCCATCAGCGTGGACGTCCTCGAAGGCGAGGCCCTCGTCGCCGCCGCGCGCAAGTACGGGCGCGTCGTCCAGGTCAACACGCAGCGCCGCAGCACCAAGTGCCTCGCGGAGGCGCGCGACAAGTACCTGCGCAGCGGCCGGCTCGGCCCGATCGGCCTCGTCGAGGTGTATTCTTACCTGCCCGGCCGCCCGGCCGACGTGTTTCCCGACGGCCCGGTGCCCGCGCACCTCGACTTCAACCTGTGGACCGGCCCGGCGCCGTTGCTGCCCTTCAAGCCGGTGATGGAATCGAAGACGTGGCGCCTCTTCCAGGAATTCGGCAACGGCCAGATCGGCGACCTTGGCGTGCACTTCTTCGACTGCGTGCGCTGGATGCTCGGCCTCGGCTGGCCCGAGTCGATCCAGTCGACCGGCGGCATCTACGTCGATCGCGGCGCCACGTCGAACATCACCGACACCCAGCGCAGCGTCTTCCGCTACCCGCACGTAGACGTGAGCTGGGAGCACCGCACCTGGGGCGACTCGCCCATCCCGCCGCGCCACTGGACCGACCAGTGGGGCGCGCGCTTCATCGGCAAGCAGGGCACGCTCAACATCACGCTCCTCGGCTACGAATTCACGCCGGCCGGCGGCGGCCCGCGCGAGGGCGTCCATATGATGTCCAGGACCGGCAACCTCGAGAACCTCGACTTCAACCAGAACGGCCCGCTCACCGACATCCAGAAGTGGCACGTGCTCGACTTCCTGCACGCCCGCGAGACCCGCGGCCGCCCGGTCGCCGACGTCGAGGAGGGTCACATCTCGACCGCCTCGTGCATCCTCGCCAACCTCGCGCTGGAGCTCGGGCGTCCCCTGCGCTACGACCCGCAGACCCGCACGGTCCCCGGTGACCCCGAGGCCACCGCGCGCCTCGCCCGCCCCTACCGCGCCCCGTGGGTCCACCCCGATCCGCGCACGGTGTAGGTGCGACTGACAAAGTCCAAAGTCCAAACCGCCAAACGCCAAGGAGTCCGATACCACTCTCGCGAGGTGGTCGGAGCATATGCGGTCGCGCAGAACCCTGCGTATTCTGCGTTTCGGAACTTTGGCGTTTGGCCGTTTGGACTTTGGCGTTTGGCCTTTCCGTCCCCCTTTCGGGTGGTCTCGCCACTTGGCGCGTGGCCCGCGCCGCGTTTCCCGCTGCACCTTGGTCCAGCGCCACACTGGCCGATGGTTGAGCTTCCTTGCCGCGGGCTTGAGCTTGGTTGTCCGTCCGTGAGAGCGTGCCCATGTTTTCGCAACTTCCGCACGGTTTTCCCTCTTGGCTAACGCACTTTCGCCCTGTTCAATTTTTCCGGCTTCGCGGCACTGTTCCCTCCCCCACCCGTTCTGCCGCCGGGCCCATCCTCCCTTATGAAAACCCCCGCGTTCACCCGTCGTGACTTCATCAAGACCTCCGGCCTGGCCTCCGCCGCCCTCGCCTTCCCGCACATCATGCGCGGCCAGCAGGGGCAGTCGCCGAACAACAAACTGAACATCGCGTTCTGCGGCGTCGGGGGACGCGGCTGGGACGCCGTGCAGGGGTTGAAGGATGAGAACATGGTGGCGTTCTGCGACGTCGACGACGCGCGCGCGGCCAAGACCTACGAGGAATTCCCCAATGTCCCGCACTTCCGCGATTTTCGCCAGATGCTCGACAAGATGGGCAACCAGATCGATGCCGTCACCGTCTCGACGCCCGACCACATGCACTTCCCGATCGCGATGGCCGCGCTGTCGCTCGGCAAGCACGTGTTCGTCGAGAAGCCGCTGACCCACACGGTCGCGGAGGCCCGCCAGCTGGCCAAGCTCGCCAAGGAAAAGAAGGTCGCCACGCAGATGGGCAACCAGGGCCACGCCCACGAGGGCCTGCGCCTCCTCAAGGAGTGGCACCAGGCCGGGGTGATCGGCGAGGTCCGCGAGATGCACAGCTGGACCGACCGCCCGATCTGGCCGCAGGGGATCGGCAAGCCCGACCACAGCAAGATGATGCCGGTCGTGCCCCCGACGCTCGACTGGGACCTCTGGCTCGGCGTGGCCGCGCCCCGCGAATACGACCCGGCCTACATGCCCTTCAACTGGCGCGGCTACTGGGACTTTGGCACGGGCGCGCTCGGCGACATGGGCTGCCACATCATGGACGGCGCCTACTGGGCGCTCGAGCTCACGCAGCCGACCAGCGTCGAGGCCGTCAGTGCCCGCCAGACCGAAATCAGCCCGCCGACCGCCTCGGTCGTCACCTACCATTTCCCCGCCCGCGGCAGCCTGCCGGCGGTCAAGTGGACGTGGTACGACGGCGGCATGATGCCGCTGCTCCCGCCCGAGCTCGAGGCCGCCCGCGCCCTCCAGCCGAACGGCACGCTCATCGTCGGCAGCAAGGCCACCGTCTTCGCCGACACCTACTACTCCAGCTGCCGCATCATCCCCGAGTCCAAGATGCAGGAGATGGCCAAGGGCCTGCCCGCGAAGACGCTCCCGCGCGTCCCGGGTGGCCACTTCGCCGAATGGGCCCGCGCCTGCAAGGGCGGCACGCCGGCCGGCTCGAACTTCGAGTACTCCTCGCAGCTCACCGAGACCGTGCTCCTCAGCAACGTCGCGGTCCGCGCCCGCCGCCGCATCGAGTGGGACGCCACCGCGATGAAGGTCACCAACCTGCCCGAAGCCAACCAGTACATCACCAAGAGCTACCGCCCGGGCTTCGGCGTCTGAGCCCTTTCGATCCATGAGCACCTCCTCCACCCCGGCCCGCAGTGAGTACACGTACGCGTTCCTCCTCCTCCGCCTCTTCCTCGGCCTGCGCACGCTCCTGGCCGCAGTCGAAAAGTGGGAGTCGAAGGGCACGTACTCCTTCCAGAACTACTACGACAACATGAACCGCATGGCGTCGGGCATCACCGGCGCCTCGTTCCTGCCCCTCTGGGCGACGAAGAACTTCGCCCACTCCATCGGGTACATCCTCTTCGTCTGCGGCGTGCTGCTGCTGCTCGGCATCAAGACACGCCTCTCGCTCTTCGTGACCGGGCTCGTCTATGTGGGCCTCTCCTTCGGCCTCATGGCCGTGCAGGAGGCCGAGGGTGTCGCCTGGCTCGCCATCCACGTCATCATGTTCGCCGGCGCGCTCGCGCTCGTGCGCTACAACCGCTTCGCCCTGGTGCCCGACAAATTCGACTGAGTCGCCCCATGCCGGACACCTCCTCCCTCCTCCCCGTCCTCGGCCGGCGCGACTTCCTCAAGACCGGCGCCAAGCTCGGCGCCATGCTCGTGGCCGCGCCCTACGTCGCGCGCGCCGCGGCCGGCGGCTCCGACACGGTCAACGTCGCGCTCATCGGCTGCGGCGAACAGGGTCGCGTGCTGCTCAACGCCGCGCTCAAGATCCCCGGCCTGCGCTTCAAGGCGGTCTGCGACATCTGGCCCTACAACCTCAAGTACGGCGAGAACCTCCTCAAGAAGTTCAGCCACGACCCGAAGCCGTTCGAGGACTACCGCGAGATGCTGGCCAACACGCCCGACCTCGACGCCGTCATCGTCGCGACGCCGGACTTCATGCACGCGGAGCACACGAACGCCGCGCTCAAGGCGGGACACCACGTCTACTGCGAGAAACTGATGTCCAA
>CAYMSE010000309.1:0-3146 GCA_964392935.1 uncultured Oleiharenicola sp. | reverse complement strand
CGCCTGGGCGGCGCTGCTCGTCCTGACGTGGGGCGGTTCGGTCGCACAGGATTGGCGGGGCGTGATCCGGCCGCGCTTGCGGGATTGCGCGGCGCCGGTGCGGCTGGCGCGGCAGTTCCAGCTCACGCACGACCCGGCGGTCTTCGCCGGCAAGCCGCGGTTGTACATCGCCCATCCGGAGCCCGCCGTCATCGCCGCGGTGCTCGACGACCCACGGCTCAATGGTCGCCTGCCGCCGACCTTCCAACCCGACCAGCCACCGGGTCCGCTCTCGCGCCTCGTGCGCGCCGGGCTCGGCCGCTGAGCAAGGCGTACACCCCCGGTGGAACGCGCGATCCCCGGCGCGCGGCGGCCAAGGCAGTTCAAGTGAATGGTAGCCGCCATCCCCTGTAGGTCGGGGTTCATCCCCGACTGTCGGGCGTAAAGCCCGACCTGCGGGAGCGGCTGCGAAATTCTTGAAACGGCCTTAGGCCGGGCTCCGCCAGCGCACGAAGGTCAGCAGCAGGATCTGGCAGTCGAGCCAGAGCGACCAGTTCTCGATGTAGAAGATGTCGTAGCGGATGCGCTCGGCGAGGTCGGTCTCGCCGCGCAGGCCGTTGACCTGGGCCCAGCCGGTCATGCCGGGCTTCACGAGGTGGCGGGGCAGGTAGTGCGGGATGACCGCGGACAGCTGGTCGACGTGGTGCGGGCGCTCCGGCCGCGGGCCGACGAGACTCATGTCGCCGAGCAATACGTTCCAGTACTGCGGCAGCTCGTCGAGGTTCCACCGCCGCATGAACGCGCCGATGCGGAGCAGGCGCGGATCGTCGCGCGGCGTGCTCTGGTGCACGTGGTCGCTCGCGTCCGCGTCGGGCCGCATCGAGCGCAGCTTGAAGAGCGTGAACGGCTCGTGGTTGCTGCCGATGCGCGTCTGCCGGAAGAGCACCGGGCCGCGCGGCGACTCGAGCTTGATCCAGGCGGCCAGCAGCGCGAGGACGGGGGCCGAGACGGCGAGCCCGATCAGGGCGCCGGCGAGGTCGACGAGGCGCTTGGCCGCGCGGTTGAAGAGCCGCGAGATGGCGAGGTCCTCGACGCCGATGACGGGCACGCTGCCGACGGTCTGCAGGCGCAGGCCGGTCAGGAAGATGGGAAACGCGGCCGGCACGACCTTCCACTCGACGTAGGCCTGCTCGCACACGGCCGAGATGGCGCGCAGGCGGTCGGCCGGGATGTCGAGGTGCGCGGCGATGAGCACGTCGATCTCCTCGCGCCGCAGGATGGTGCCGAGGTCGCCGATCGGACCGAGCGCGCGCAGCGGCCCCGGCGCCCCGACGCCGTCCTCGATGCTGCCGACGATGACGTACGGGTGGGCGCGGCTCCGGGTGATTTCGTGGACGAGGCCCTGCGCCCCCGGGTGCCAGCCGAGGATGGCGACGCGCCGCTGCAGCCGCGGCAGCCGCGCCGGGGCGGTGAACACGCGGTACAGGAGTTCGCGCCAAATCCACAGCAGGAGGAGCGAGACCACCGCGGCGATGAGCACGAAGAGGCGCGAGATCGGCGGGTCGAATTTGATCACCAGCGAGAACGCGAGGTAGACGACCACCCAGAACACCGTGCCCCGCGCGAGCAGGTTCAGGCTGTGCTGCTTCCGCAGCAGCATGCGCCCGTCGTACAAGCCCTGCTGCGCGAAAGCGCCGACGAGGAAAACCACGCCCACCAGCAGCAGCGGCAGGTAGTTCTCGAAGCGCGCATCCGGGACGTCGATGCCGAGGAACCCGAGCGGCGTGCGGTAGCGCAGCCAGTAGCCGAGGCAGAGCCCGCCGAAGGCCACCGCGGCGTCGCCCAGGAGCGTGACCGCGGGCAGCGTGGTGTCTCGGAGCGGATTCTGGGTGGGGCCGGGCATCGGTTCAGCGCGCGGAGCGGGGGAAATCGCCGAGCAGCTTGAGCAACTGCGGTCCGGTCAGCCAGCCTTTGCTGGGCAGCGTGAACGGCACGCTCGCGGGGAAGCGCGGGTCCTCGCGCACGTCGTAGAGGTCGAACGGAGGCGGCAGGTCGGAGTTGCGCGTCAGCACCGGGTAGCCGATGCGCTGGCGGCGGTAGCCGGTTTCCGGGGCGCCGGAGGTCTCGCCGAGCCGCGGCGCCAGCGTGGCGAGCTGGCGCGCCTGCCGCTCGCGCCACGTCACGACGCTGCTGTTCAGGGGGCAGGCGCGCTCCAGCAGCGCCGTGAACTCCCGGACGGCGGCCGGACGCAGCGCGGCGATCTCCGGCACGGTCCACCACGGCGAAGCGAGGAAGAGCGGCTCGTTCACGCACTCGAGCGCAAGGGCCCGGGCGGCGTCGTCGCGGCGGCCCTGGTTGAGGCGCGCGAGCCCGAGGCCGAAGTAGACGCCGCCCTTGTCCGGCACAAGTTGGGCCGCCGCAAGGAAGTGCCGCTCGGCCGCAGCGGGGTCCGGCACGAGGAGGATCCAGCCGAGATTGAAATGCGCGATCTCCTGGTCGGGGTTCAGCGCGAGCGATTCACGCAGCAGCGCCACCGCGCGATCCTGGTGGGTGGGATCGCGCGCCAGCTGCAGTGCCGGGACGTTCAATTCCGGGCACGGGTCGCGGTGACCGAGCCCGAGGATGAGTCCGCTCCCGAGCGCGAAAGCCGCCAGCATGCCCCAGCGCCGTGCCGGTCCGGCCGGTCGTGGCGGGCCCGCGGCCAGCAGGGCGGCGAGGGCGGCCACGGCGGCGACGAACACCGGCACGTCGAGCTGGTAGTCGGTGAGCGAAAAAACCCCGTAGCCGGCCAGCGTCGACGCGGCCAGCGGGTGGTTGCGCCAGGCCATCGCCAGGACCAACGCCGCCCACGCCGCGGCGGCGAGGCCGGCGCCGCCGAGTTCGGCGGCAACCTGCACCGGGAGCGAGTGCAGCTGCACCGCCGTTTCGACGCCACCGTCGAGGAATCGCCGGTAACGCGGGTAGGCCAGCGGCGTCGCGCCGGGGCCCCAGCCGAGCACGGGTCGGTCGGCCAGCATGAGGCGCCCGGCTTCTGCCATCGCGGTCCGCTGCACCGTGCTGGGGTTGGGTGTCTCGAGACCGAGGAGGTCCGGCGGACGCAGCAACGCGCGCACGCGGGGATTGAGCACGGCGAGGGCCGTCGCGGCCACGAGGGCGACTGCGCCCCA
>CAYMSE010000308.1:0-4747 GCA_964392935.1 uncultured Oleiharenicola sp. | reverse complement strand
CGAAGAAGAAAATCCCAATGAACGCTGGCAGCCTAAAGAGCCAATGCCGGTTGTTTACAATTCAACATTACCCATTGAATTTTTTGACTTCATTGTAATTGACGAATGCCACCGCAGCATTTACAATTTGTGGATGCAGGTTTTGCAATATTATGATGCTTTTCAGATTGGCCTAACTGCTACCCCTGATAACAGAACCTTTGGCTATTTCAACCAGAACATTGTGAGTGAATACACCCACGAACAAGCACTTGCCGACGGCGTGAATGTGGGCTTTGATGTTTTCCTGATTGAAACCCAAATAACGCAACAAGGAGGAACCATCTGGAAAGGAGAGTATGTTGAACGCAGGGAAAAACTAACACGAAAAAAACGATGGGAACTGCAAGACGAAAACGAAAACTACACTGCCAATCAACTTGATAAAGACATAGTAAATCCGAATCAAATCAGGCTTATCATTAAAACATTCAAAGAGCATTTGCCTGAAATGTTTCCTGACAGATACACAGAAAGTGGAGAATTTGAAATTCCGAAAACATTAATCTTTGCTAAAACAGATTCTCATGCTGATGACATCATCAATATTGTGAGAGAAGAATTTGGAGAAGGCAACAGCTTCTGCAAAAAGATAACCTACCGAAATAAAGACGAAGACCCGAAATCGGTGTTGGCTCAATTCCGTAACGACTATTTTCCAAGAATAGCGGTAACGGTTGACATGATTGCCACAGGCACAGATGTAAAACCGTTGGAATGTTTGCTTTTCATGCGTGATGTGAGAAGCAGAAATTATTACGAGCAAATGAAAGGCAGGGGAACAAGAATCATTACCCTTGACGATTTGCGAAAAGTAACACCGACAGCTAAGCACACCAAAGACCATTTTGTAATTGTGGATGCAGTAGGCGTAACCAAAAGCATCAAAAGCGATAGCCGACCTTTGGAGAAAAAGCCAGGTGTTCCGTTAAAAGATTTATTAGGTGCTATTGCTGTTGGCAATCGTGATGAAGATTTGTTTTCATCATTGGCAAACCGTTTGTCGAGATTAGAAAAGCAAGTTACCGAACAGGAAAGGCAACAATTCAGCGAAAAAGCAGAAGGCAAATCTATCAAACAAGTCGTAAATGAATTGCTTCAAGCCTACAATCCAGATGTTTTAGACGATTTGAAAGCCAAAGTGGAAACTGAAATGGTGGGTGAATCGCCAATGGCTAAAGAAGAAGCATTCAACAAATTGCATGATGAACTGAAAGAAAAAGCAGCGGAAGTATTTCACAGTTCTGATTTAAGAGAATACATAGATAATGTTCGCAGGGCACACGAGCAAACTATTGACATCACGAATCCTGACACGTTACTCAATAAGGGCTGGGCAACCGAGAGCAAAGAAAAAGCCGAAAATCTTGTTGCTGATTTCAAGGCATGGATTGCTCAGCACCAAGACGAAATAACGGCTTTGCAAATTTTCTATTCGCAACCTGTAAAAAGACGTGAACTGAATTACAAAATGATTCAGGAAGTGTTGGAAAAACTAAAATTAGAAAGACCCTTACTTGCACCTATGCAAGTTTGGCGGGCTTATGAGCAATTGGAAAAAGCCACAGGAAGCCCAAAATCTGAACTGATTGCATTGGTCTCACTGCTTCGCAGAATTTCGGGAGTTGATGCCACATTGATTGATTATTCCAATAAAGTGGATTTGAATTTCCGTGACTGGATTTTAAAAAAGAATGCAGGGCAACACAACCGATTTACCGAAGAACAAATGCAATGGCTGAGAATGATTAAAGACCATATTGCCACAAGCATACATTTAGATGCAGACGATCTGGATTACACGCCATTTGATGCCGAAGGTGGCAAGGGCAAAATGTGGCAACTGTTTGGCGAGCAGATGGACGAAATTATTAACGAACTAAACGAAGTATTAGCAGCATAATGAGTGGATTATTTTTAAATTTTTATCAAGTAGATATCCCTACAAAAGTCACTTCAATTGATTCCGTTGAGTATAGCCCTTACGCTTCTAAAGAAGCCTTCATTGGCTTAAAAGAAAGTTTTCCAAATCTCTCATTCTATCGGGATGATGATAAAATATTGCTTTGGAGGAATTCAAGTGAATCTGAACTTCCTGAAAATACTGTATCAATAAATATTGACTTTACCGAGAAAGCAAAAGTGCTTTCCAAAATACTCGAAAGGTCTATAATTGATTATGTTGAGTCAAAAGGCTATCAGATATTCAAGAACAAACATTCAAACGCTTGGGAGATAATTTCACCGAAAGATGTATTAAATGGAAGTATAGAAGGGTTATCAGTAAACAGAATTGTACATTTTTCACCTTGCTTCTTTTTCAAGGAAAGCAATTTGCTTTTGGGCTTCTCTTTATCTACTTCACTCAAAAACTCATTTACTTGGAGTAAATCGGAATTCGAAATATATGGCATTGACATTAAAGGATTAAAAGGTGATGATGAAAGAATCTTTGCAAACAGGCAATCAATAAAGCGATTTTTAGAAACCAAAGGAGCAACAACTAAATATGACCAAATAATAAATGAAGAAAATAAAAACTCAAAGTGTTTTGCCGTAATTGATAGCTTTTACAAATGGATTGATAAAAACAAAACGGAAATTAAATTACCTTTTGGACTAGAAATAAATGCTATTACTAAAAAGTATTTGCCCTTTGAAGATGAATTGATAAAGCCTGAAATAATTGGTAAGCCACAGAGATATTTTTATAGCAACCGAAAAAACACTCAAGGCTTAAAATATTACGACCAAATGGTTAAGGCTTATCAGCCTTATTCATTGGAACTTTATCAAAACAAACAAATCAATATTGGTGTGATTTGTCCTTCTGAATATCAGGGCGAAACAGAAGGTTTTGTTAAGAAAATTGAAGCAAAGCTAAAAGAGGTTTTTCACTTCAATTCCTTGAACTTTCATTTTAAAACAATCGCAGGAAAAGAATTAGAAAATTACAAGGAAGAACTTTATGACGAGGCTTTACAAAAGTGCGACTTGATTTATGTAATAGTAAATGAAGCCCAAGAAAAGCTAAGTCCAAACAATTCACCGTATTACGTCTGCAAGGCAAAGTTTATTGGCAATGGTATTCCAACACAGGATGTTCAAATAGAAACTATAAGACAAAATTTGAATGCCTTTACAATGACCAACATTGCATTAAACTCTTATGCAAAACTTGGCGGCACGGCTTGGACAATTGAAAAGGAGGATAAACTAAAGGACGAATTAGTAATTGGTATTGGTTCCACATTATCAGAAAATGGGCAGTTTGTTTTGGGTATTGCACAAGTGTTTCATAATGACGGAAGATATATGACAGGAGATTGCTCCCCCCTATCTTCTTTTGCCAACTATGCTGAAAATCTAGAAAACCACCTTTATAAAACTTTACAGCCCTTGGTTGAGGAAATGAGTAAATCAGGCACATTCCGGTTGATTTTTCATTTATTCAAATCTGCCAGCGAAGAATATGAAATCAAGGCTATTAATGGTTTGAAAGAGAGATTGGCAAATTATAATTTTGAATTTGCGTTGGTTCATTTAGGGTATGGTCATAATTTCAGACTTTATGAAAATGATGGTAAATATGAGATGAAACAAGGGACATACATTCAATTAAGTAAACATACCGCTTTGCTCCATTTTGTAAGCAAGAGTGATTTACCATTGAAAATTGATTTGGATAGGCGTTCTACATTCACAAGTTTGTTTTATATAGCAAAGCAAGTTTATTGGTTCTCGCATTTGTCGCATAGAAGTTATATGCCGTCAAAGAGAACAGTTACTATAATGTACCCTTCTTTAATGGCTAGAATGACCGAAGAACTGAAAAAAGTTGAGGGGTGGGACTATGATAGATTAAAAGCAGTAAGAGAGAAGCTATGGTTTATTTAAGAGAAATGTTAAGACAGAATAGAGAAAAGCTAATTCAATATAAAAATATTGAGTTGGCAGCATATCTGTTTGTTCAGCATTTTGAAGAATTATCAAACCATACTTTTGAATTAACGCCTGATGAAGAAATTGCATTTTCTGGTTATAAAAAAGAAATTGTTGAAGTTTCAAAAATCATTTCCATTCTATCTAAGCCAGCCATAAAAGGTATTAGTGCAATTTCAAATGTTTACAAATTCGCTGGCTTGTATTTATCAGCTAAAAGTGAATTAAGCCAACAACTTAAAGAAAAATATCAGCAAAGTGATTTAAAGCAGAAGTATTTCCTGACGAAAATAGAACCATCACTTAAAACACAATTAGAAAGCGAAGTTTCATCCTTGCATAATCATCCTTTAGCTGTACTCATTAAAACTGTTTATAACATAGGTAATGTAAATGAGAACGAATTGAATACCGCTATGCAATCTGTATCATCAGGAGCTGACATAGATGTTCAGTTGCAAATTCTTTTAGAAGATATTGAAAGCTCGTTACTAAATATTAGGTATGTCAATAAATCTGCTGATGAAGTGGTAAGAGACGTTTTGAATAATTTCAGCAATGCTATTCAGAAGATTATTAAGAATAGAAGAAAAGACCATCCCAATTTTGAAATTGAAGATGAATATGACGTACAGGATATTTTGTACGTTATACTTAAATCTGTATTTCCAAACCTAAGGGATGAAGATGCCATTGGTAAAGTTGGAGCAAAAACAACTAAAATCGACTTGATAATAAGGGAAGAAAGAATTTTAGTGGAAGTGAA
>CAYMSE010000307.1:0-5749 GCA_964392935.1 uncultured Oleiharenicola sp. | reverse complement strand
CGGAGAGATCGACCACGCGAAGCTCCGCGAGACGGTGCGGGTCGCCGTGCGCGCGCTCGACAACGTGATCGACGTCAACTTCTATCCGACCGAGGCGGCGCGCACGGCGAACGTGCGGCACCGGCCGGTCGGCCTCGGCGTGATGGGCCTGGCCAATGCGCTCTACCTGAAGGGCGTCGCCTTCGCCTCGCAGGAAGCCGTCGAATTCAACGACGAGTTCATGGAGGCGATCGCGTTCTACGCCTACGAGGCGTCGTCCGACCTCGCCGCCGAGCGCGGCGCCTACTCGACCTACAAGGGCTCGAAGTGGGACCGCGGCCTGCTGCCGCCGGACACCGTCGACCTGCTCGAGCAGGAGCGTGGCCTCCCGATCAACGTCCCGCGCGGCGGCCGCCTCGACTGGAAGCCCCGGCGCGAGAAGATCGCCAAGCAGGGCATGCGCAACTCGAACGTGCTGGCCATCGCGCCGACGGCGACGATCTCCAACATCACCAACACGTCGCCCTGCATCGAGCCCACGTACAAGAATCTGTACGTGAAGAGCAACCTTTCCGGCGAATTCGTGGTGCTGAACCCGTTCCTCGTGAAGGATCTCAAGGCCCGCGGACTCTGGAACCAGGAGATGATCGACGCGCTGAAGTACTTCGACGGCGAGCTGAAGGACATCGAGGCCATCCCGGCCGACATCAAGGCCCGCTACCTCACCGCCTTCGACGTCGAGTTCAAGTGGGTCATCGACGCCGCCGCCCGCCGCCAGAAGTGGATCGACCAGGCGCAGTCCGTGAACCTGTGGCTCAAGACCCCCGACCTGAAGACCCTGTCCCACATGTACCGCTCCGCCTGGCACGGCGGCCTCAAGACCACCTACTACCTCCGCACCCTCGGCGCCTCGAACATCGAGAAGGCCACGGTGAGCGTGAAGAAAGAGGTGCGTGGCGTCACTGGCTCCGATGGAGGGTCGAGCTCCAGCTCGACCGCGGCCGTCAGCGCTCAGCCGTCAGCCTCCGCAACCCCATTCTCCGCTGGAGGGCCTGCGTCCCCGCAGGCCGTGGTTGCTCAGCCCTCCGCTTCTTCGGCCACTCCTAAGAAGACCTACTCCGCCGAAGAAAAACGCGTCTGCTCCATCGAAGCGATGAAGCGCGGCGAGGAGTGCGAAGCTTGCCAGTGACCTAGTTTAGTTTCACAGTTCCAAACCAACGGGCCGCTGGTGACGCAAGTCGCCGCGGCCCCTTTTCTAATCGAGATCTAACCTCAAAAGGTGAAATGACACCTATCGAGATCGAAGGCTGGGCGCTTCGTACAATTGCCACGGTTGAACGAGGTCAGGCATTTGAAGACTCGAGAATCGAACTAAAAAAAACTTTCCCAACTGATCCGAAAAAGGCTGCCCGCCGCATTGCCGCGCACGCCAACAGCGCCATGGGTGAACCCATCTTGTGGCTTATTGGAATCGATCAAAGCTCCGGTATCACGGGAGCGAGTTCCGCCGAACTTTCCAGTTGGTTTTCAGGAGTGAAGGCTGAATTTGATGAAGTCTATCCTCCCATGCGAGATGTCGTGATCCACTCCAGAGGCAAGATGGTGATTGCGCTTCAATTCGAAACAGACCGCGCACCCTATCTTGTGAAAAATCCAAGCGGAGGCACGATTCAACGGGAGGTGCCTTGGCGAGAAGGTACACAAACCCGCACTGCAACTCGAGACGAGCTGATCTTAATACTCCAACCGCCTGCACCGATACCATCATTTGAGATAATTTCTGCGCACTTAGCCCCGAGCGGTGATGCCCATCTCCAAGCATCAATGCGCGTATATATCGTCCCTCGCACTAATGACCGCGTCACAATTCCGTTTCACCGCTGCTCAGGGCGAGTTGTGAGCAACGGGAAGATTGCATGCAGCGAACTCAAGGTTGTGAGCTACAGACCTGGCAGCGGCAGCCTCCTTTTTCGAGCTTCACTCTTGAGTGCCAATCCAACCGTGAATCTGCGCGGTTATGAATCCATCGAATACGAGCCAGGGCAGGTAATCATTCATCGTCCCGGGTATCTAACTTTTTCTGTAAGTGGGCCACTCTCAGGAATGAACTACACGGAGCTCCAGAATCCGACGCTTGAACTCCGATTGGGTGTCGCGAGTCGAGACGGATTCGCCTGTCATTTATCATCCACTTTGGGCGAACAATTACGCGGCGACAAAGGGAAAGACGGCCCCGCCGGTTGGCGCTTTCGGGCCGCAACAAAGAGCGAACATGACGAATGAAGGGCGACCCGAGGGGGATCAGCAACGGTCTTTCAGGCGGCCGAACCGACGGGGCCGGGGTTTGGGGTGGGGGGAATTTTTCTCTGAGCCCGCGCTGAATTCACCGGCGCCATCCATCTTCGGCCTCGCCCTGCCCGTCTGATTGGCGTCTACTCCCCGCACGGGCCGCCGGCGACATCACGTTGCCGCGGCCTTATTTTTTATGAAGACTCCCATTCCCAAAGCCGCCGAAGCGCAGAAACAAAGCGATCGCTCTCGAATCAGTCAATCCGACATCCCCAGCTACTCTCTCACCAAAGCACTCCGAGTGGCGACTGCCATCGCAGATAATTACGGAAAGCAACCTACAAAGCCGTTGAGAGTGGCCGAAGCTATGGGAATGAGTCCGTCCTCGGGCCCGTTCCGCATGCTCTGCGGTGCTTCTATCGCCTACGGCCTGACCGAAGGAGGCTATAACGCAGATCTCATTTCCCTTTCTCCTCTTGCCAAGCGGATTGTCGCTCCAACCGAAGAAGGCGGTGATTTAGTCGCAAAACGCGAGGCAACGCTTAAGCCCCGCATCGTCCGGGAATTTCTAATGAAATACAACGACTCTAAGCTGCCTTCCGAATCCATCGCCATAAACGTGCTTGAAGAACTTGGAGTGCCACGCGATCGAGCAAAAGAGGTGTTGGCACTTATTCTCGAAGGGGCTCGTGACGTGGGATTTCTCAGGGACATGAAAGGAAGTCTGTACGTAGACCTTGAGACGACGACTCTCGTAATAAATTCCACTGGGGACACGGCTCCGGAGGGAGAAAAGGAACCGTCCGGTATTGAGCCAGTAGTGGAGTCACCGTCTGCGTCAGCGATTCCATCTCAGGTCAAGCCGCCAAGTAATCGCGTGTTTATCACTCACGGCAAAAACAAGGATATTCTAAATCAGATTAAAGAACTCCTCACGTTCGGAAGTTTCGTTCCGGTTGTCTCCGTTGAGCAAGAGTCCGTATCGAAGCCGGTTCCCGATAAAGTCATGGATGACATGCGTTCCTGTTCTGCAGCTATTGTTCATGTAGGCACTGAAACCAAACTGTTGGACGAAACGGGGCAGGAGCATCGGATTTTAAACTCCAACGTTTTAATCGAAATAGGCGCATGCATGGCACTCTATGGACGCCGATTTATTCTGCTCGTTGAGCGCGGTGTAAGTCTGCCCTCCAATCTCCAAGGACTATACGAAGTCCGATACGACGGTTCTAAACTCGATTACGAAGCAACAATGAAACTGCTGAAGGCATTTAACGATTTCAAAAATTAGGAACGGGAGCCCATTTTCGCTCGATCGTCATAGTTGTGGCATCAGCTCTTCCAGCACATTGCCAGCAAGCGAAATCAAGCAAAAGAGCGTCTCCGACAAATGAGATTCAATCATCCGATCAAATCGCTCGACGCACTCTATGCGACCGTATCAACGGAGAGTTTTTTCACACCGGCGATGGATCAGTTTGCTGGTTATGAAGAGAAGATAAGGCAGCTAGGCTTCAATTGGCCGCTCGAGGTTGGAGAAGCTGTTCTGCCTCCTGGGCATTGCGGTACCGCGTGCTCGAGAAATGCCAATGGCTGGAACGAGATGCATCGGAATCGACCACTGGAGATATTCCACTATCTACAAATTTGGACGTGGAAGATGACTCGAGGCACCTATTTTGATCATGCAGAACGTCTCATCGAACGTGAAGGCAAACGCTATCCGCGTTCGTTTCACCCGCCGCTAAGCATGGAACTGCAGGTGCTGAAGCGAGATGATGGCGGCGTCGTCCTCGCAATGCCAAGCATCACGCTTAATGGCGAAAACAAGGCGTCGTTGATCAACGCGATCAATGTGGTTGTTGAACTCTTCGGGACTTGTCGCGTGCTGAACGAGTCCCTCCGCCCAATCACACCGATTCACCGTGCTCATTGGAAAGTACTGGCCGCGCAAGCGCGCTCTTGGCCGAATGTCGCCACTTTAAGCGAAAAGGTTGTCGAAGAGCTATCGGCGCAGAGGCGCGAGATCCTCCGGACGCACTTTGAAACTATCTCCACTCTTCATCCGCCACTTTGCGCAGTTGGGCAGCAAGGTTTCTTGGGGTTGCTTGTGTTCGGATTTCCGTCCCACCGGTTGCACTTGCTGGAAAGATTTCACCAGGGCGAGACGGTTGGAATCGTTGGCGACTGGCCCGCAGTTTCAGAACTGCCGATCGGCAGTTTACTTCAGGATAGCTCGGCGGCGTTCAAGATACCGCATTCCGATTCTTGGCGCCATGAACTGTTCGCGAGACTGACCGAACGAAATGTGGGTGCCTAGACTCAAACCTACGACCCCAATTGAAATAGATTCGCTCAAGCCGGATTTGGTCGCCTTTCCAACCAATCAGGTGCTCGCGGCACAAATGACTTTCCATTCAGTCGAACCTCATACGCAATCGTACGTCCTTCGTGTTTTACCTCTAGTTCGGTCTCCTCGAAAAAACAGTATTCGCTAAATTTTGCGCTCAGCTGCTCAAATCCCTGTTGATTTAAAAGCGTGGTTCCAGCTCGAGCGGCTGACATCCGGCACGCATACACTACAGGCGCACCTACGACGGTAAGTCCTCCTGCCAATTGGAAAAGATGAGTCTTTCCGAAGTCTATACCGATTCCGAGTCCCGCATCAGCAAGTACGGTGGTGAAAGAGCTCCTCATCTCTTTGTAACGTTTAGCAAAGGCTCGATGGCATTGTTGCGCAGCGAGCGCTGCATAAAACCCGGCGTCCTGTCCCGAGAAGAAATCAGGAAAGAATGCAAGGACACCGTCGCCCGTGAATTTGTCGACCACTCCGTAGCTTTCCATTATCACAGTTTCTAAATCTCGACATACCGTAGTAATGAAACGAGCGAACTCCTGCGGATTCTTGGCCTTTAGCATCAGCTCGGTAGATCGCCTAATGTCGACGGACATCACGAAGGTCTCACATTCCGATCCGTCCAAAAACTTCTTCTGAAACTCCGGTGAGGTCAGGAGCTTCGTCTGAGCTTCGGGATTTACCCGCGACAAGAGAAAGCTCACACGCTCCTTTTCTCGCAACTCGTCAAATTGCTTCTGGAGAGCCGCTATCGCGGATTTGGTTTCAGCAGCGCCTTTCTTCTCACGTGCCAATTCGTCGGTCTTAGATTCGATGTCCTTCCGAAGATTTGAAATTTCCTCGTTGAGCTGACGCGCCTTCTGGGTGGCTATTTCTCCTACGAGGGCTGGAGCATAGTTGGGCGCAAGAAAATAGGAGTCCGAGAAATTTTTGAAAAGGTCGCGGTACTGTTGGTCGTGCTTCTCGAGCACTTTTAGAAATGGATTCTCAAATGCAGAAAGCAGTGCCGCATAATCACGCGTCACAAGTTTGGGTACTCCCTTTGGCTTGGATTTAGTGGAGTCGCCCACGTTCTTCGGATCTTCGTTCTCAGCCATATCCAGCTCTTGAATATGTAGGGATGAA
>CAYMSE010000306.1:0-3307 GCA_964392935.1 uncultured Oleiharenicola sp. | reverse complement strand
GGTCGTAGCCCTGCGGCAGGCGGTTGTAGCCGTTCGCCACCAGGCGGCCGGCCAGCTGCGCGTAGAACTCGGGGGAGGCCGGCGCGACGGTGGCGAGGCCGTCGACGTAGCGGTTGTAGAGGCAGAACAGCGCGGCGATCAGCACGGTGTCGTGGATCTCGACGTCGGTCGCGCCGGCGTCCCGCGCCCGCGCCACCGCCGCGGCGGTCACGGCCCGGCCGCTCTGCTGGACGAGCTTCGCGATCGCGAGCAGCGCCTTGGTCTTCTCGCCAAGCGGTGCGGACTCGAGGTCGGTCCGCACACAGGCGGAAGTTTCGCCCTCGCCGAGGAGCAGATCCGCCGTGGCGGCGTGCGCCGCGGTGCAGAACCGGCACTCGTTGCCGTGGCAGACGACCGTCGCGATCAGCTCGCGCTCGGCGGTCGTCAGCGTGTTCGGACCGCGCAGCAGGAACTGCGTGAGTTCGCGAATGGGTGCCGCCGAGTCGCGGCGATACTCCAGCAGCCCGGTGATGCCGGGCAGGTGTTCCTCCAGGGGTATGTGTGGCATGGTTGGGGTCCGGCTCGCCCAAGGTCACCGTCGCACGCTGGCAGGCGCGTCGCGGAAACCTCCGCCGGGGGAGCGACGGTTTCCGGAACAACGACGGAGGGAGCTTGAAGGAGCGGGTCGATGCTCCGCAGGAGAGCGCCGACAGGCCCGCGTCGATAAACCCGCGACGTGCTAGTACAATGCCTTAGGGGTGAAACGCCTGAGATCCGTGGCGACCGGGCGCCGATGGGAAAGCGTCACGGCGGCTTCAAGATCACGGTCGCCGGTTCGCGGAGCCCGGACGATGGCTGGAAGAGGCAGCAAAGCCAACCGGGGTCAGCGATCCCGGCTGCGACTTTACGGCATCGGCCCTGGCGGACGGAAATTGGAAATTGGGCGTTGGCGGGTCCGCCCGGGAGCGCCGGGCGGTTACGCCGCGGCGCCGCAGCACTTCTTGTACTTCTTGCCGCTGCCGCAGGGGCAGGGGTCGTTGCGGCCGATCTTCGGCGTCTCGCGGCGCACGGTCTTGCCCGGCTCGTTCACCTGGCCGGTGTAGACCCAGCGTCCGTCCTCGCGGCCGAACAGCGCGATCTCCTGGTGCTCGTGTTCCTGGCCGTCGGCGCGGAACTTGGCGGTGAAATGCACGGCGCCGACCTTGTCGTCGGGCCCGCCCTGCTCGGTGCGGACGATCGTGAGGCCGAGCCACTCGGAGCTCTCCGCCCACTTCTTCGCCTCGTCGGCGGCGAAGTCCTTGCGCTGGTCGGCGCTGAGCGAGCGCTCAAGGTGCCCGATTTCCCGCTGCACGTAGGCGGTGTAGCGGGAGCGCATCAGCGCCTCGGCCGTCGGCGCGGGCGCGCCCGCGATGATCGGACCGCAGCAGGCGTCAAAGTTCAGGCCGGAACCACAGGGACAGGGACTCATGACTCCCGAGGTTTCGGGAGAAGGAACAAGTGACAAGTTCCAAGTGCCAGGCGGGAGAAAGTACCAAGGACCAAGGGGCCGGTGCCAAGGGCCAAGGGGCGGGCCCGGAGGAGGGGAACCCGCCCTTGGAACTTGTTACCTGTTCCTTGTCACTTCGCCGCGGCGATCGTGGTCGACGCGTCGGGCTTGAGCTCGACGTACTTCACGGTGCGGCTGAGCTGGGCGGCGAGCTTCTTGGCGTCGTCGGGCAGCACGCGGGCCTCGACGCCGTCGATCTCGGCGTAGCCGATGATCATGGTGTTGACGCGATGGTCGGTGACGGCGCGGCCGGCCAGGTTGAACTCGCGGCCCTCGTTCAGCCAGATGCGGCGCTCGGTGAGGCCGGTGAACCAGCGCGCGCGGCCGAGGCCCTTCGGGTCGTCGCCTTCGACGACGTCGGCGGACACCCAGCCGTAACTGGGCACGAAGTATTCCGCCCAGCAGCGGTAGCCGGGATCGACCTCCTTGCCCTCGTTGGGCTCGCGCACGCGGTAACCCATCTGCAGGCGGGCGGGGATGCCGCGGTAGCGGGCCATGGCGATGAACAGCGAGTGCATGTCGGTGCAGCAGCCGCCGGCGTTGGTCATGCAGTCGCCGGCGTCGCCGATGCCGCACTTCGGCTTGGTCGGGTCGATGGAATAGTGGTTGGCAAAGTCGGCGACCGCGCCGAGCAGGAGCTTCGCCTGCGTGGCGACGTTGGTCTCGGCGCCGCAGGCGTCGTCGGCCATCTTCTTCACGAGCGAGGTGGCCTGCATGTGCGGGGCGTCCTGCCGGAGCTCCTCGGCGTACAGCGTGCGGAGCGAGTCGGTGACGGGGCCGACCTTGGCGGGATCGATGTCGGTGAACACGGAGCGGCGGCGGACGGTGAACTCGACCTGCGTGGTCAGCGTCGGGCCGGACGGATTGTGCGCCTCGAGCAGGAGGAAGCGGTTGCCGCGGTCGGGATCGCGCACCACGCTCCACGTGCCGGGAGCCGACGGCACCGAGAAGTTGAGCACCTCCTGGTAGCGCTCGTTGTCGGGAATGGCGATCCAGTACTTCACGGTCTTCGTGCCGGCCGGGATGTCGGAGAGCGTGACGTTCTGCACGACGCGGTAGGTGCGGGTGATTTCCGCGGGGACTTCGGCGCGGAGCGCGACCGCGAGGGTGGCGCCGGCGAGGAGGGCAGGGAGGAGTTTCATGGCGGGAGCGGGGCGGAGGGTTAGAATTTCCAGTTCAGGTCGACGCGGTAGCGCTTGCCGTCCTGCACGCTGGTGATTGCGTCGACGAGAAAGAGGCGGGCCTGGAGGTTGAGGCTCTTGGTGATGACGTAGGTGCCGCGGAATTCGTGGCCCTTGATGTCGGTCACGTCGGACTGCGGGCCGTTGCCGAAGCGGGCCCAGTCGTCCTGGGAGTAGGACGCGTTGACCGCGAGGGTCTCGATGTGGGCGTAGTACCAGCCGAACTGGAAGTCGCCGGGCTGCTTGGCCTGGCCGAGCAGCACGGAGAACACGTAGCCGTCCTTCTCGCCGGTCTGGCGGGCGGCGAGCGGCGCCACGTCGTCGGCTCTGTAGCTCTCCATGTTAGAAATCAGGTCGACGCCGACGGTGAACGGCAGCTCGCCATCGAGCACGGTGCTCCACTGGGCGCTCACGACGGCGAGGAGATAGTCCCGGGCGCCGTTGCGGTTGCGGAGGTTCTTGGCGCCGTTCTTGCCGTTGAACTGGTACAGGCCGCCCGCGAGCGTGAACTGCGCGGGTTTCTTCGCGACGGTGTACTTCAGCTGGCCGCCGACGAGCGTGCCGTTCAGGTCGATCGCGCCGTCCGGCAGGTAAACCGCCG
>CAYMSE010000305.1:0-10192 GCA_964392935.1 uncultured Oleiharenicola sp. | reverse complement strand
GGCTTCAACCTGATCCCGCTCTCGGTCATCCCGGAAATCCGCATCACCGACCGCGGCTTGGTCACCGTGCCGGGGATGCAGATCCTGCCGCTGTTCGAACCCGCGGACTGAGACCTGCGCTCAGACCGGGCGCGCGGTTCCGCCGTCCTTGATCGGCTTCACGAACTGGTAGTCGATATCCCAGGGAAAATAGATCCACTTGTTCTGCTTGAACTCCTTCACGCAGGTGTCGACGAACGGGCGTCCCGCCGGCTTCGCATAGAGCGTGGCGAAATGCGCCTTCGGCAGCAGCTGGCGCACGATCTGCGCCGTGCGGCCGGTGTCGACCAGGTCGTCGATCAGCAGGAAACCCGCGCCATCGCCGGGGACTCCCTTCAGCACCCGCACGCCGCTTTGCTGCTGCGCCGCGCCGCCGCCCGTGCCCGCGGAGTAGCTCGAGACGCAGATAGTGTCGATCAGGCGGATCTCCAACTCGCGGGCCACCAGCGCCGCCGGCACCAGCCCGCCGCGCGTGATCGCGATGATGCCGTCCCACGTGCCGAGCGCGTGCAGTTGCTGCGACAGGTAACGCGCGTCCCGGTGCAGCTCGGGCCAGGACACGACGATCTCATCGGAATAGCGGGAGGATTCGCCCATGTCGCACCTTGGCCGGAAGTCCGGCCCGGCACGAGCCTGCATTCCGCGGTTGCGCCTACGGGCTGGGCGTCGGCGCCGGCGGCACGCGGTGCGCCGCCTTCTGCTCGTCCAGGCACTCCGTGCAGATGCCGTGGGTGAACTGGATGTGGTCGCGACGGGCGAAATACACCTCCACCTGCCGCCAGTAGCCGTCGTCGTCGCGGACCTTCTTGCACCACGCGCAGATCGGCAGCAGCCCGGAAAGCGTCCGGACCTCCGCCCGCGCGCTCAGCAGTTCCTCATGCCGCAACTGCAAGGTGGCGAGCAGCAGCGCCACGAACAGCGCCACCATGAAGAAGCTCACCTCGAGGTCGCCGAGGATCTGGAGCGAGTCCGCCAGCCCGGACCAGGCGCCGGTGGAAAACAGGATGGCCAGCCCCACGCGCACCGCATGGAACAGCGCGTGGAGGAGAAACGCGTTGGCCGGTGAAACCAGCGGCTGCCAGAAGACCGGCCGCGCCGCCCGCAGGCTGCGCGCCGCCGCGACGGACAGGGCCGCCCACACCACGCCGTTGGCCACCATGCGCCAGCCGGTCGGCTCGGTCACAAACAGGAACGCCACCAGCGCCGCCGCATGGAGCAGGACCACGCCCCCGACCAGGGGCCAACGGCGCGGGATGCTCGCCGTGCGCTGGGCGCCGAGCAGCAACGTCGCGTGGCCGATCGTCACGAGCAGCGTCGGCAAGAGGCGCCCGAGCCAGTGCGGCAGTTCCGGGCGCGCGGCAAAGAAGACATCCGCCGCCGTCATGATCCACGCCGCCAGCATCCAGTACCGCATGGTCGGCGGACGGTCCTGCCGGATCCAGAAGTGCGTCAACAATCCTGCCAGGATGACGCCGATGACAATGTTGGTGAGGTAGGTGACCGTCTCCTGGCCCATGATGAATTTGCGGCGTAGCATGCCCGCCAACCGCGCCGTGAAAAGCGCTATCTTGGACGAATCGCGCGTCGCCCCCGATGCTGCAAACCGCTAGCGATGACCGGCCCGCGCTCTCAGGCCGCCACCGAGGCCACGGCCCGCAGGTGCGACCGGATCAGGTCGGCGGCCTCCTCCAGCGGCACGTGCGCCGTGTTGATCACCAGGTCGTAGGCGGCCGCGTCGGACACGTTCGCGTTGCAGTAGGTGGCCACATAGCGCCGGCGGGCGGCGTCGCAGCGGGCATTGTGCGCCAGCGCCCGGTCCGCCGATACCTTGAAACGCTCCGCGTAATACCGGGCGCGATGGTCGGCCGGGGCGACCAGCCGCACGTGCACACCGCCCGGGATTTCCGCGGTCACGAAGTTCGCGCCGCGCCCCACCAGGATCACGTGGCCGTCCCGCGCCAGCTGGCGCATGGTCTGGCTCGTCTTCTGCACGAGGTCCCAGAGGCTGGGATGGCGCCCGACGATCTCGCCGATCGTCGCGCGCACCTCCGGCACGCGATCCTCGGGCAGGAAGCGCGACCACTCCTCCGGCAGGTGATTCGCGTGCAACATCTCGTTCACAATGTTGCCGCCGAAGATGGTCCATGCCTTCCCGTCCTCGTCGGCGCCGAGCCGGCGCGCCAGCAGCTGGGCGAGCGTGGAGCCGCCGGAGCAGCATTCGCGGGAGATGGTGACGAAGGGAGCGGGCGGCTTGACCCAAGGAGGACGCGAATCGCGCCACTCCGCAGCGGACAGGATCTGGGAGGCTTTCATGTCAGGGGAAAATGCGAGTCGGTGGGACGAAAGGCACCGTGATCCTACTCAAAGCACCTCTGATGCCCCGTCAGGTGCCAGGACGAGTGTTTAGCGCGCTTAATGCCAGGGCCGCCGCTTCGCTCACGGTATCCCGGCGCCGTTTGCGCCGCGCAGACCGGCAAGTGACCGCGCATCAGGCGCTAGGTCGCGCGAGCGCCGGACGCCGGGCCATTAGCGCCGCTCCCACGCCCACCATCGCGGCAGTTGCATAACGGACCTCCGAAACTATGGTTTCGCGGACATGCGGCCCAAGATCCTGCTCGTCTTCCTGATGCGCTTTGAGGAATCGGCGCGGATGCTCCAGGGCATCGTTCAGCACGAGCGCTCGCATCGCCAGTGGTCGACCTTCCTGGACGACGAGGCGCTGGCGGCGAGCGATCCGGATTTCCTGCGGGGCGAAAAGTGGCACGGGGTGATCACCCGCCACATCTCCCCGGCGCTGGTGAAGAACTGTGCGCAATTGGGCATCCCGCTCGTCGACCTCGACGACTCCACCCCCTATCCCGGCGTGCCCAAGATCCGGCCGAACAACACCGCGATCGGCCACCTCGGCGCGGAGCATTTCCTCGAGCGCGGCTTCCGCCACTTTGCGTTCTGCGGTTTCAGCACCGAGGGCTGGTCCTGCGAGCGGCGCGACGGTTTCATGGAGGCGCTCCGCCTCGCCGGCCACCAATGCGACGTCCTCGACTTGGAATACCCCGGCGTCATCACGCCGGGCTGGAACGCCCAGCAGACCACCCTCCTCGCCGCGTGGATGAAACACCTGCCGCGGCCCTGCGGCATCATGGCCTGCGTCGACGTCCGCGCCTTCCAGCTCATCACCGCCGCCCAGCAGGCCGGCCTGCTCGTCCCCGAGGAGATTGCGCTGCTCGGCGTGAACAACGACGTCATGCGCTGCGAGCTCTCGCATCCGTCGCTCTCGAGCATCGCCCTGAACGCCCACCAGTCCGGCTTCCATGCGGCGGAAGTGCTCGACCACCTGCTCCGGCGCGAGGCGCCCGGCTCGATGGAGACGCGCATCGATCCGCTCGGCGTCGTCACGCGCCTCTCCACCGACATCCTCGCCGTGGGCGATCGCAATGTCGCCGCCGCGCTGAGCTTCATCCGCGAACACGCCTGCCGGGGCGTCACGGTCGACGAGGTGGTGGCCCACGCCTCGGCTTCGCGCAGCCAGCTCGAGAAGAAGTTCCGGCGCTTCATCGGCCGGTCGCCGCAGGCCGAGATCCGCCGCGTCCAGCTCGCCCGGGTGAAGGAGCTCCTCACCGAGACGGACCTCCCGCTCAAGAGCATCGCGGGCATGACCGGCTTCGAGCACATCGAGTACCTGTCGGTCGTGTTCAAGCGCGTGACCGGCGAATCGCCCGGCCAGTACCGCAAGCGCACGCGCGTCACCTGATTGCCCATGACCCACACCCCCAGTTTCTCCCTCACCGGCCAGGTCGCGCTCGTCACCGGCGCCAGCCGGGGCATCGGGCGCGGCCTGGCGCTGGCCCTCGCCGGCGCCGGCGCCCGCGTCGCGGTCACCGCCCGTGACACCGCCGGACTGGCCTCGCTCGTCGCGGAGATCCAGCGGACCGGCGGCGAGGCCGCGGCCTTCGCGGCCGACTTCGGCCGAGTCGCGGAAATCCAGTCCATGGTGCAGGCCGTCCACCACCGCTTCGGCCGCCTCGACATCCTGGTCAACAACGCCGGCCTCGGCTTCAACCACGACGCGGTCGATGTCACGGAGGCGGACTGGGACGGGATGATGGACGTCAACGCGAAGGGCCTCTTCTTCTCCTGCCAGGCCGCCGGCAAACTCATGCTTCGCCAAGGGCACGGGCGCATCATCAACCTCAGCTCGCAGGCGAGCGTCGTCGGCATCCCGCGGCACGCCGTCTATTGCGCCTCGAAGGGCGCCGTGAACCAGCTGACCAAGGTGCTGGCGCTCGAGTGGTCCGGCCAGGGCGTCACCGTCAACGCCGTCGGGCCCACCTTCATCCACACGCCGGGCACCGCGGAGCGTCTCGACCAGCCGGAATTCCGCGCCGGTGTCCTGGCGCGACTGCCCATCGGCCGGGTCGGCACCATCGAGGACGTGGCCGGCGCCGTGATCTACCTCGCTTCGCCCGCCGGCGCGCTCGTCACGGGCACCCTGCTGCTGGTGGACGGCGGTTGGACCGCCCAATAGCGCCGTCCTGATCGGGACGGCCCCGCCCGCCTCGCCCAGCCGCGCGGTGTAGCGGGTTGGCCTCAACCCGCAGTTCGGCTCCCGAACGCAGGCACTGCGGGCAAACCCCTCGCCTCATCCCGACCGGGCGCGATCCGGCTCAGGACTCTTCCGCTTGCTGGCGGATCGTCGCCACCGCGCGGCGGTACTCCGCCATCGTTGCCGGCCCGCTCGCCTCGATGTCCATGCGCCCGGAATAGCCCGCGGCGCGCAGGGCGCGAAAATAGGGGCGGAAATCGTCGCCTGCCGTGCCCGGCAGCGTGCGCTTCTCCTTCTCCGCCAGCTCCACGAGGCCGAGCCACGGACCCGCCCGCTCGATCTCCTCCGGGGGGGCGTCCATCCACCGCATGTGAAACAGGTCCGCCAGCACGCGGATCGAGGGATGATTCGCCCCGCGCACCACGGTGACCACCTCGGCGAGGCGGTTGAGGTAGTTGCACTCGCTGGTGCGCTGCGCCTCGACCGCCACGCGGATGCCGTGGCGCGCCGCCAGCGGTCCCATCGCCTGCAGCAACGCAACAAACTGCTCGTCCGCCCGCTCCTTCGCCCATCCGGGCGGCACCTGCCTCGCCCCGCCGCTGCCGAACACGATGTACTCACCGCCGATTTCCCGCAGGCGCTGGAAGGCGGTCGCGGCGAACGCCAGCACGCGCGGGTGATCCGCGTTGGGTCCGGTGCAGCGCAGGCGCGGGTCCGCCAGGAAGATGTTCGCGCCGAGCACGGGGAGCGGCAGCGCCGCGATTCGTTCCCGCTGGGACGCGAACTCCGCGTCGGACCGCTCGGGCATCAGCAGCCGCGCCACCGTCTCCACCACGAAATCCGCCCCCGCTTCCTTCAGCTCCGCAGCCCGTTCGAGGCTGGCCGTCATGCCCACGCCGGTGAACAGCGGCGGTCGCCCCGCCGCCGCCTTCATCCATCCCGGTCCAAGGCAGACGCCGGCCGCGGCCAGCGAACCGGCACGGAGAAATTCGCGACGCGTGGGGCGCACGGGACCGGCGGGGTGAGGCATCGCCCGAGCTAGAGGCGTTGCCCGCCGGCTGGCAATGCGGGCCTCTGTCACCGGGACGCGCTTGCCGGCCCGGTCGCCGCCTGAATGATGATCGCCGCGAAGCAACCTTCTCCCATGCCCCTCCCCTCGCCGGCCCAGCGCTACCTCCCCACCCTCGGTCTGCAATTGTGGACCGTGCGCAACCAGGTGGAGACCGACCCGGCCGGGACGTTGCACGCCATCAAGGCGGCCGGCTACGCGCAGGTGGAACTGATGCGCCTGACCGACGCCCGTGAAATCCGGGCCCGGGCCCGCGACGCCGGCCTCGCCGTCACCTCCGCCTTCCTCGAGTGGACGCACCTCGCCGATCCCGCCCACGCCGCCGCACTCGAAGTCTCGCTCGAAACCGCCCGCGAGCTCGGGTTGCGCCACCTCGTCTTCGGCTACCTCGGCAAGGGCGCGCGGGAAACCCGGGCGCAGTTCCAGGGCCACGCCGCGCGCGCCAACGCCTTCGGCCGGCGGTGCCGCGACGCGGGATTGCAGCTCGGCTACCACCATCACGCCTTCGAATTCGCCCCGCTCGACGACGGCCGCACGACCGGCTGGGACGTGCTCGTCCGCGAATTCGACCCGGCGCTCGTGCGCTTCGAGCTGGACGTGTTCTGGCTGGCGATCGCCGGGCTCGACCCGGTGCGCACCCTGCAGACGCTGCGCGGCCGCGTGGCCCAGGTGCACCTGAAGGATCTGGCTCCCGGCACGGCGCGGGAGTGGGACGAGGGCGCCGTGCCGCCCGCGGCGTTCCGGGAAGTCGGCGCCGGCACGCTCGACTGGTCGGCCATTCTCGCGACCTGCGCGGAGACGGGAGTCGAGCAATGCCACGTCGAGCAGGACCAGACGCCGGACCCGCTGGCGAGCCTCGCCACCAGCCACCGCTTCCTGCGCAGTCTCTGATCCGCGCCCGCCGGCGCGTTGCGTAGGAATACGTATTGGGCGCCCGGCGGCCCGCTGCTAGAGTGAGGGGGCACACGCCACCCCATGAAACTCCGCCTCCTCGCCATCCTGGCCTTCGCCCTGCCCGTCCTCGTCCGCGCCGACGGCGTGGCCGATTTTGCCCGCGCCCAACTCCTCTTCGCCGAGGTGATGAACACCGTCCAGCAGTACAAGCAGGTCGCCGGCTCCACCGGCACCGACCCGGCCCCGGCCGCCGCACCCGCCCTGCCCACCCCCCATACCGACAGCTCCGGCAAATACTTCCTCCCCTACGACGAGAACGGCCACCTCGTCGAGTGGGCCAACAAGGCCATCGCGGCCAATGTCGGCGCCGCCGTCGGCGCCAAGGCCGGCGAAAAGGCCGGGCAGATGGCCCTCTCCAAGGTGCCCTTCGGCGGCCTGCTCGCCGGCTCCGCCAAGAAGAAGGGCAAGGAGCTCGGCGCCCTCGCCGCGGTCGGCGGGGCGGACTTCGTGAAGAAGACCTCGACCCTGTCGTTCGACACGCTCGAGGACATGGTGCTCTACATGCACCAGAACTTCGCGGCCAACACCGACTACATCAAGGGCCTCGCCGCCGCGCTGGCGATCTATCCCGACCTCGAGAAGACGTACAAGAACGCCATCAAGCACTCGTATTCCGCGCACTAGCCGGCGGCACGGCCGCCGCGCCGGCGACGAGCCACGCAACGCCGGCGATGCCCAGCGCCTCGAACACCCCCGCAAGTTCGAAGGCGCTTCTCGTTTCCAGGGTCCGCGCCCCGTGCACGAGCGGCACCCACAGCAGGATCATCACTCCCGCGCACCGACCGGCCGCCACCCGCAGCCGCGGCACCGCGAGGCCGGTGCCGCCGGCCACCAGCGCCGCGGCGGCGAACAGCGTCCAGAACCGCCGGCCCGGCGGCAGCCACCCGGGCACGAGCGTGTCCACAAAGCCGGCATAGACGACATGCTGCACGCCGCACACGACAAGAAAGGTCCCGAGCAACGCCGCCGCCCCGGTCACGCCCAGCCGGTCCGGGCGCGCCCACACCAGCGCCCCGCCCGCGAGCGCCAGCACCTTGAGCGGATTCGTCCAGATGAAACCCGCGCCGGGATTCGCCAGGATTTCCGGCACGCGCTGGAAGACAAACGAGACGAGCAGCAGCGCGATCACCGTGCCGGCCGCCGCGCGCCGGGCCCGATCCGTCACCAGCGCGAAGCCGACCGCCACCAGCAACGCCCCGGTCACCAGCACCCAGAGCGACGGCGCCGGGAGCCAGCCGGGCAACGGCGGCACGAGGCGGACAAACTCGCGGTTCACCAACTGCATCAACCCGGAGGCGGCCAGCGCCAATCCGAAGCAAACCCGACCCAGCGTGGAGCAAGTGGGCATACGCATGGAACCCCGGGGCGCGCCACATCCCTTCAGCTTTTTCTGACCAGCCGGCTGCCCGGGATTCGACATCGGCGCGGGGATTTGTTTGATCGCTCCAGCCATGACTACCCCCGCGCTGCTCCGTCGCTCCGGCCTCGTCTGCCTCGTCCTCCTTTCCGCCCTTGCCTTGCGCGCCGCCCCGGCGGTCCCGCGCCTCAGCTCGCCCGACGGCACGCTGGCGTTCGACCTCCACGTCGGCGACCGGCTGACCTACGACGTCCTCTTCGAGGATCGGCCCGTGCTGAAGGGCGCCAGCCTGTCCCTGCGCATTGACCAGGCGACCCTGGGCCACGGGGCCAAGGTCAAGGCCGTGACGACCCGCGCCCAGGATGCCGTGCTCGCACCGGTCGTGCGGCAGAAGTTCGCGCAAATCCGCGAGCGCTACAACGAGCTGCACGTCGAGTTCGAGGGCGGCTACGCCCTGACGCTGCGCGCCTACGAGGAAGGCGTCGCCTACCGCTGGGAAACCGCGCTGCCCGCCGCCCAGGTCAAGGTCTATGCCGAGGAGGTCGCGCTGCGCTTCGCCGGCAACTACGTCGCCTGGTACCCCGAGGAACAGAGCTTCTTCTCCCACAACGAGCGCATCTTTCTGCCGCGCGCCCTGGGCGACCTCGCCCCGAAGAACCTCGCCAGCATCCCGGTGGTCGTCGAGGCCGGCGCGCTGAAGGTCGCCCTCGCCGAGTCCGACCTGGCCGACTACCCCGGCCTGTGGTTCACGGGCACCGGCGGCAACGCGCTCGCCGGCACCTTCCCGCCCGTCGCACTCCGGGAGCAGCAGAGCGGCGACCGCAACGTCAGCGTGGTCGAGGCCGCCGACTACCTCGCCGTCACCACGGGCACCCGCACCTATCCCTGGCGCCTCATCGCCGTCGCCCGCCACGACGCCGACCTGCTCACCAACCAGCTGCCGTGGCTGCTCGCGTCGCCCTCGCGCGTCGCCGACACCTCGTGGATCCAGCCCGGCAAGGTCGCCTGGGACTGGTGGAACGCCAACAACCTCGCCGGCGTCGATTTCAAGTCCGGTGTCAACACCGCCACCTACCGCTACTACATCGACTTCGCCGCGCGGAACGGCCTGCGCTACATCATCCTCGACGAGGGCTGGTACAAGCTCGGCGACCTCCTCGCCCCGGTGCCGGAGGTGGACGTGCCCGGCCTGATCGCCTACGGCCGCGAAAAGGGCGTCGGCGTCATCCTCTGGGTCGTGTGGAAGACGCTCGACGACCAGCTGATCCCCGCGCTGGACCAGTTCGCCCGCTGGGGCGCCGCCGGCATCAAGGTCGATTTCATGCAGCGCAGCGACCAGGCGATGATCAACTTCTACGCCAAGGTGAACCGCGAGGCCGCCGCCCGCCACCTGCTCACCGATTTCCACGGCGCGATCCAGCCGGCGCTGATGACGCGCACTTGGCCGAACCTCATCTCGACCGAGGGCGTGCGCGGGCTCGAGTGGAACAAGTGGAGCGCCCACATCACGCCCGAGCACGACGCCACGCTGCCGTTCACCCGCCAGTTCCTCGGGCCGATGGACTTCACGCCCGGCGCCATGCACAACGCCAACCGCGACGGCTTCGCCGCCGTCTTCTCCCGCCCGATGAGCCAGGGCACCCGCTGCCACCAGCTCGGGCTCTACGTCGTCTTCGAGAGCCCGCTGCAGATGCTCGCGGACACCCCGACCAACTACGAGCACGAGTCCGAGTGCCTGGAATTCCTCCGCGCGGTGCCGTCCGTGTGGGACGAAACCCGCGTGCTCGACGCGCGCCTCGGCGACTACGTCGTCACGGCGCGCCGCAGCGGTGACACCTGGTTCGCCGGGGCCATCACCGACTGGGCCGCGCGCGACTTCGACCTCGACCTGTCGTTCCTGCCCGCCGGCGAGTACGAGCTCACCGAATGGCGCGACGGCGTGAACGCGGACCGCCACGCCGAGGACTACCGCAAGGCCGTGCATGCCGTGACCCCCGCGACCAAGTTCCACCTGCATCTCGCCGAGGGCGGCGGCTGGGCCGCGATCATCCGGCGCAAGTAGCCGGCCGGCGCCGCGAAGGCTCCCAGGTCCGGTCGACGCCGGACCTACACCTTGCGCGCCACCACGAACACCGAGCTGCCCGCCGGCAGGTCGATGCCGCGCCGCAGCAGCGCGTGCTCGGCTACGGCGACCGCCGCCAGCGCCGCCTCGACCGGCTCCGGCGCGAGG
>CAYMSE010000304.1:0-2654 GCA_964392935.1 uncultured Oleiharenicola sp. | reverse complement strand
GGCCAATGGAATTTTGGCAACAACTCCAACCCGGGATATTCGTTCACGGACACGATTGGGCAAGTGGGAGCGCAGGCTAGCTGGTGGAGTAACAACAATTGCACAAATTCCGCCAGCGCACCCCGCGGATTCACCCAGCCGAATTTCCAGAGCGGCTTTCAGGAAAGCCAGAATAGGATCACCCCTCCCTCGGATAATTACAACCAATTGCGAGCGGTATTGGACGGAGCGGGAACCACCGACACGCAGCCTACCCAGGCGCAGATGAAATCGTGACGGCCGGGTGCGACATAAGCGGATTCGACTCAAGTGCGCCTCGGGACAGTCGAAAGGGAGGCCGCATCACCAAGATCACGGGCCAGCCACGAACCCCATGAAGCTCCTACAACATAGCAAGATGTTGGTCAAATTCGTCGCGCCCACCATGATCCTCATGCTGGTCGCGACCGGCATAGGCCTGTTGGGCCTGCGCTACCTCCGGGAAACCGCCGACGGACTCGAGACCGTCTACAAGGACCGCGTGGTCCCACTCCAACAGCTCAAGACCGTCTCCGACGACTACGCGGTATTCATCATCGACGCGGTCAACAAGACGAACGCCGGGCTGGTCACCGGACACGACGCCCTCGCGGGCATCCGCCACGCGCGCGCCCGCATCGCCGAGAACTGGCGCGCGTACATGTCCACGACCCTGACCCCCGAGGAGTCCCGGCTCGCCAGCGAGCTCAAGTCACTCTCGACCGCCGCCGACACGACCGTCGACAAGCTCGAGACGTTCCTCGAGGCGAATCCCGGCAATCTCGCCGGTCAACTCAACAACTTCGATGGTCCGCTCTACCTGGTCATCGATCCGGTGACGTCCAAGGTGACCGAGCTGTGCGACCTGCAGCTGCGCGTTGCCCGCACCGAGTATGAGGCCGCCGTCGCGCGCTCCGAGCGGGCCCGCCTGGTCAGCCTCACGCTCCTGGGGCTGGGCGTCACGCTCGGGATGGTCCTGGCCGGTTACACGGCCCGATCCACCGTGCAGCTGCTCAGCAGCATCCGCGAGGCGATTGCCAACCTGCGCACCGCCGCCGCCGAGACCGCCGCCGCCGCGGGCCAGGTGTCGACCTCCAGCCAGTCGCTGGCCTCCGGGTCCAGCGAGCAGGCGGCGTCGCTCGAGGAGACCAGCGCGTCGCTCGAGGAAATCACGAGCATGACCAAGCGCAACGCCGAGTCCGCCACCGCCGCCAAGTCCCTCGCCGGCCAGACGCGGCAGGAAGCCGACGCTGGCGCCACCCGCGTCGACGCCATGAAGCAGGCGATGGCCGCCGTGCGCGAGTCGTCCGGCCACATCGCCAAGATCGTGAAGACGATCGACGAGATCGCGTTCCAGACCAACATCCTCGCCTTGAACGCCGCGGTCGAGGCGGCCCGCGCGGGCGAAGCCGGCGCCGGCTTCGCCGTGGTCGCCGAGGAGGTCCGCAGCCTCGCCCAGCGCTCGGCCAATTCCGCCAAGGACTCCGCCGCGCGCATCGAGGAGTCGGTCGCCCGCGGCGAACACGGCCTCCAACTCAGCGTCCAGGTGGCCGAGAGCTTCGGCCAGATCCAGGACAAGATCCGCCGCATGGACGACTTCGTGTCCGAAATCGCCACAGCCTCCGTGCAACAGAATCAGGGCATCGAGCAGGTCAGCACCGCCGTCACGCAGATGGACGAGGTCACGCAGCGCAACGCCGCCAACGCCGAGGAGACCGCCAGCGCCGCGGAGGAACTCACGGCGCACTCTGAACTGGTCCGCGAAGTCGTGAACGAACTGTCGGCGCTGGTCGGGCTCGAGGGTCAAGCCGCCCGGCGAGCGCCCTCGGCTCCATCCGGCGGGGCCTGGCACCCGCCGACGCCGCTGGCGACCGTCCGCCCGGCACTGGCGACCGCCCGTCCGGCGCCCGTTGCGCCGCGGGCGTGACGGGCGCGTCCTTCGCGGAGCCGGCGCGACCGGCTTCCGCAACGCGCGTCCGGGGAAGCGGGACGAGCCGTTCTGCTTTCCCTGCGTCGCCCGCGGGGTCGTGACCGGGCCTAGGGCTTCAGGCCCGCGCAGAAGCGCGTCAGGCGCTCGAGGCCCTTGGCGATGGTCTCGTCGGAGGTGGCGTAGCTGAGGCGCAGGTAGCCCTCGGCGCCGAAGGAGGAACCCGGGACGGCGGCGACCTTCTCCTGCTCGAGCAGCTTCGCGCAGAAATCGGTGTCCTTGAGCCCGAAGCTGGAAATGTTCGGGAAGAGGTAGAAGGCGCCCTGCGCCAGCAGGCACGATACGCCGGGAATCCGGTTCAGGCCGGCGTGCAGGGTCTTCCGGCGCCGGTCGAAGGCGGCGAGCATGGTCGCCAGCGCGGCGGCGGTCTTCGCCTTGTCCTTCAACGCGGCGAGCGCGCCGTATTGGGCGAACGTCGTGGCGTTGGAGCTCATCTGGCTTTGCAGCTCCGCGACGGCCTTGGCGATCGGCGGGGGCGCGACCAGCGTGCCGAGGCGCCAGCCCGTCATGGAATACGTCTTGGAGAAACCGGCGACGGTGATGGTGCGCGCCCCGATCTCGGGGCTCAGCGTCGCCACACAGGTGGCCTGCGCGCCGTCGTACATCAGGTGCTCGTACATCTCGTCGGACAGGATGTAGAGGTTGTGCT
>CAYMSE010000303.1:0-5887 GCA_964392935.1 uncultured Oleiharenicola sp. | reverse complement strand
CGAGAGCCAGTGGCTGCTCCAGGCGCGCGCGCGGCTGTTTGCGGACCTCCATTTCGCCCAGCTCCGGCGCTGCCAGCTCGACATCGAGACCGGCGCGGCCGCGGCCGGTGCCTTCAGCGATGCCCGCCAGCCGGCCGACCGCGTGCTCGCCATCGGTCTGCTCTGCGGCGACCGGCGGGAACTCCTGACCCTCGACGAGGAAACCGACGCCGGCGAAAAGCGCCTGCTCCTCCGGTTCAACGACGTGCTGCGGGAGATCGACCCCGACGTCATCGAGGGGCACAACCTCTTCAAGTTCGACCTCGACTACCTGCGCCAGCGCGCGAAGCGCCACAAGGTCCCCTGCGCCTGGGGCCGCTTCGGGCTCCTGGCCGAGTTCCGCAACAGCCGGATGAAGATCGCGGAGCGCTGGATCGACTACCCGCGCTGCGACATCCCCGGCCGGGCCGTGATCGACACCTACCTGCTCGTCCAGGTGTACGACATCACCGCCCGCGAGATGAGCGCCTACGGGCTCAAGGACGCCGCGGTCTATTTCGGCATCACGCCCGAGTCCGGCGAAGGCCGCACCTACATCGACGGGGCGCAGATCCAGCACGCGTTCCGCGCGCGCCGCGAGGAATTCCTCGCTTACCTCGCCGACGACCTCCGCGAGACGCGCGGCCTGGCGGATTTGCTGCTGCCGACCTACTTCGAGCAGGCGCGGGCCTTTCCGCTCCTGCTGCAGGAGGCCGCCCTGCGCGGCACCGCCGGGAAGATCGACCTGCTGTTCCTCGAGGAGTACTACCACGCGCGCGCCGCGTGCCCGGCGCCGGTCGAAGTGGGCGCCTTCGAGGGCGGCTTCACACGCAGTTTCCAGGAGGGCGTCTTCAAGCACGTGCTGCACTTCGACGTGGCGTCGCTCTACCCGAGCCTGCTGCTGTCCATCGGGCGCAACCCGCGCACCGACTCGCTCGGGGTGTTCATCCCGATGCTGCGCCGGCTGCGCGAGTACCGGTTGAAGTACAAGCAGCTCGCCCGGGGCGCGCCCACCGCGGCGGAGCGCGACGAGGCGCAGGCGCGGCAGGCGACCTTCAAGATCCTGATCAATTCCTTCTACGGCTACCTCGGTTTCTCCGCCGCGCGCTTCGGCGACGGCGACCTCGCGGCGGAGGTCACGCGCCGCGGCCGCGAGCTGCTGCAGGCGCTGATCGCGGAGTTCGAGCAGCTCGGGTGCGTGATCCTCGAGGCCGACACCGACGGCATCTACCTTTCGACGGAGCACTACCACGCGCGGCCGGAGGCATTGCTCGCGCTCGTGGCGAAGATCATGCCGCCGGGCATCGAGCTGGAGTTCGACGGCAGCTACGACGCGATGTTTTGCTACAAGGCGAAGAACTACGCGCTGGCGGCGAACGGCGAGGTGACGCTCCGCGGCTCGGCCCTGCGCTCGCGCGGCATCGAGCCGTTCCTGAAGCGGCTCGGCGACCAGCTCATCGCGTTCCTGCTCGAGGTTTCGCCGGTCTCGCCCGCGGCGGAGGTACAGCGCCTGCGCGCGGCGATCGCGGCGCGGACGCAGCCGGTGGCCGACCTCGCGAAGGCGGAGACGCTCAGCCAGAATCCGGAGGCGTACGAGCAGTGGGTCGCCGCCGGCGGCAAGCCGCGCCGCGCCGCCGCCGAGGTGGCGCTGCAGATGAACCCCCGGCCGCGCATGGGCGAGCGCGTGAGCTATTACATCGGGGCCAAGGCCAAGGGGCAGACCAGCGACTGGCAGCGGGCGCGTCCGCTCGCCGCCTTCGATCCCGCCACCGCGCCGTACGACCCGGTATATTATCTGGAAAAGATTGACGACTGGGTGGAACGGTATGGACGTTTTCTGGGGATTAGACCACAAACCGACCAGCAGGAAATGCTCCTCTGACTATGCGCACACGGATTTGCCTGATCATACTGCTGTTCGTGCCGTTGGCGGCGTATCTGCAGTCCGCGTTCGAAACTTACGGCATGCGGAACGACTATACGAACCTCCGCCTGGCGCGCGAGGAGCCCGGTCGGCTGGTTCGGGCCAGCGCGGCGGTGGGGCGTCCGCTCTACGGCGCGATGCTGGAAACGTCGTTCGCGGCCACGGGCGAGGTCGAGAATCTCGTCTGGATGCGCATCTGCACCGTCCTGCTGCTGACCCTCCTCGGCGTGGTCATGTGGCGCCAGCTTTATGCGTCCGGTTGGAACGAGGTGGAGGCCGCCGCCATCGGCCTTGGGGTGGTGTTGCTGCCGTCGGCCCAGGTGTTGGCGGGATGGGCCTCCGGCTGGCCACAGGCCCTGACCCTGCTGCTGGCGGTCGCGGGCTTCTCCGCGATCGAGACCGAGATCGAGCGCGGCGGAATGAAGCGCGTCGTCGCCCTGCTGGGCGGGTGCATGATCTACGCCGCCGCGGGCCTCATCTACCAGGCCAACGTCCTTTTTGCCCTCGTGCTGGTGACCGCCATCCTCCTGGTGCGCACGGGTCGCGAACCGCTGAGTGACCGCTGGTGGTGCTCGCTGCACGTCGGCGCCCTGGTGGTCGGGCTCGGCGTGAGCCAGCTGGTGGTGCGGCTGCTATTTGCCAACGGCGTGTTCCAGCAGGGCGCCGATCAGGCGACCCGGACCGGCCTCTTCGCGTTCGTCCGGTATCCGCTGCCCAACGCGCTGTCGCTTTACGCGCTCAATGACGACCACTTCACCGGCGTGGTGTTCTATGGCCTGGTGCTCGCCGGCGTCGTCGCGACGCTCTATTTCGGCTACCGCAAGGTCATGGCCAGCGAGGATCCCTTGATTCGCGCCCGGGCCCCGTATGCGGCTTGGGCGATCGCGCTCGTGCTGGTGGCCGTGTGCGTGGTCGCCGCCGACCGGATCGGCACCTACCGGGTGATCTTCTCCCTCGCGGGCCTGGTGGTCGTGCTGATGGTCTTTGCCGCCCGGGCCCTCACGGTGAAGAACAAGGTGCGCAACTGGCATTACGCGGTGCTCCTGGTGGTCGCGGCAGGCCTCGCCTTCGTCGCACACCGCAACGTCTACTACCTGATCTCGACCCCGCAGTCGACCGAGTGGGACCTGATGCGCGGCGCCGTGCTGCGGGCGAGCTTCACCAAGCCGCTGCGCGTGCACGTCGTCACCGCGAACGTGGCGGACCGCTCGACGGTGCGGATCTACGGCGACGAGTTTGGTTCGCTCTCCAGCGACACGACCAGCGTCGCCCAGGACATGTTCAAGGCCGCCATCAAGTCGCGCTTTCCCGACAAGCTGCCCAAGGGCGGCAGCTATACGCTTACCAGCGCGCCGACGGACGCCGATCCCGCCACCTACGATTTGCTGATCGACATGCGGAAGCTGAAGGCGACCCGCTGAGCGGTTTCGTCCCGCAGGGACTTCCGCCCCGCTCAGCTCCAGCTCAGGTCCGACTTGGTGATCGGCCACTGGCGGATCCGCTTGCCGGTGGCGGCGAAGATCGCGTTGCAGATGGCGGGCGGGACGACCGGGTACGGCGGCTCGCCCAGGCCGGTCGGCGGATTGTTGCTCTGGATGAAGTGCACCCCGACGCGCGGGGGCGCGGCGTTGATCCGCAGTAGCGGGAAGTCGTGGAAGTTGCTCTGCACCGCGCGGCCCTCGTCGTAGGTCATCTCCTGCAACCAGATCGTGCCGAGGCCGTCGACGACCGAGCCCTCGACCTGGTTCTCGGCGCCGCTGAGGTTGACGATCGGGCCGACGTCGCAGGCGGCCGTGACCTCCCGGACGACCAAGGTGCCATCCCGGCCGACGGCGACGTGCGCGACCATCGCAATGTAGCCGGAGTGGCTGAAATGAAACGCGACGCCGCGGCCCTCGCCTTTCGGCAGGGGGGTGCCCCAGCCGGATTTCTCCGCGGCCAGCTTGACCACGCCCTTCATGCGGGCGGCGTCGTAGGGCACGCCCCGCTGTCCGTTGCTCGGGGGGACGATGCGGTCCGCCCCGAGGACTTCCAGGCGGAAGGCCACGGGATCGCGCCCGGCGGCGTGGGCCAGCTCGTCGAGGAAGCTCTGGAAGACAAACGCGAGCCCGTTGCTGCCCGGGGCGCGCATCGGACCGGTCGGGACGTTCGTGGCGATAATCGACTGGTCGAGGCGGAAGTTTGGCACGAAGCGGGACGGGAACTCGTCCGGGCTCATCCCGGCCGAGCCCCCGGTTTTTTCCGTGTTGAGGTAGCCGAAGGTCACGAAGTGATCGTGCCACGCGCTGAGCTTGCCCTGTGCGTCGATCGCGCCCTTGAGAAAGTGGAAGCCGCCCGGCCGGTGGAAGCAGTCCTGGTGCATGTCGTCCTCGCGCGTCCACGTGAGCTTCACCGGCGCGCCGTTGGTGCGCAGGGCGATGGCGGCCGATTCCACGACGTAGTCGTTGGCCAGCCGCCGGCCGAAGCCGCCGCCGCCGCGCACGAAGTTGATCTTCAGCTTCTCCTTCGGGATATTGAGCGTCTTCGCCACGAGGTCCTGCGCCGAGCCGGGGGTCTGCGAGGTCGTCCAGAACTCGATGCCGCCGTCGCGGGCCCACGCCGTGCAGCCCTGGGGCTCGAGCGTGGCGTGGTTGAGGAACGGGTAGAAGTAGTCGGCCTCGACGACCTTGGCGGCGCCGGCGAACGCCCCGGCGACATCGCCCTCGGTGCGCTGGTTGACGCCCGGGCCCTTCGAGAGCTCGAGCGCCTTGGCCGCGTAAGCCTCGCTGGTGTGGCCGTGGCCCACGGTTTCGTCCCACTCGACCTGCAGCTGCTTCTTCGCGGAGAACGCGGCCCAGGTGGACTGGGCGACGATGGCGACGCCCGGCCGCAGGCCGGCGATGTTGTCGCTGCCCTCGAGCACGAAGCAGTCGATGACGCCCGGCAGCTTTTTGATGCGGTCGAGGTTTGCCGACACGAACTTGCCACCGTACACCGGGCACTTCTCGAGCGCGGCGTAGACCATGCCGGGGAACTTCTGGTCGATGCCGAAGAGGCGCTGGCCGGTGACGATGGCGGGGTTGTCGACGCCGCCGACGCGCGAACCGAGGACGCGGAACTCGCCCTCCTTCTTGAGGCGGACGGTCTTTTCGTCGGGCACGGGCAGGGTCGCCGCCTTGGTGGCGAGCTGGCCGTAGGTCAGGCTCCGGCCGCTGGGGGCGTGGATGACCTTGCCGTTCGACGTGGTGAGTTCGGCTGCCGGCACGCCCCAGGTCTGGGCGGCGGCCTCGACGAGCATGGCGCGGGCCGTGGCGCCGGCCTGGCGCAGGCGGAGATAGTTGTCCGGCGTCGAGCGACTGCCGCCGGCGAACTGCGGGCCGACGTCGCCGCGCAGCGCGGCCTGCTCGATGACGATGGTCGAGAAGTCGGCGTCGAGCTCCTCCGCGACGATCATCGGGAGCGAGGTCTTCACGCCCTGGCCGGTCTCGGGGTTCTTCGCGAGGATCGTGATGATGTTTTCCGGCGTGATCCTGATGAACGGATTTGGCGTGAACTGCTTCGCCGTGTCGTCGAGCGCGCCCGCGGCCGCCTGGGCCCAGCCGTCGCCCGGGAGGGAGAGGCTCAGCGCGAAGCCGCCGCCGGCCAGCGTGGAGACGCGGATGAAGTCCCGGCGGGAGAGGTCCTGCGGCGGCGATTGGAGATTGCCGGGCGCGGGGGTCGATTCGGGCTTCGCCTTCATGCGGCACCTCCCTTCGCGGCGTCCTTGATGGCGGCGCGGATGCGGAGATACGTGCCGCAGCGGCAGAGGTTGCCTGCCATCGCGGTGTCGATCTCGACCTCCGACGGGTGCGGCGTGGTCTTCAGGAGCGCCGCGGCGGTCATGATCTGTCCGGCCTGGCAGTAACCGCACTGCGGGACGTCATGCTCGCACCAGGCCTTCTGCAGCGGGTGATTGCCGGCGGGGTC
>CAYMSE010000302.1:0-3475 GCA_964392935.1 uncultured Oleiharenicola sp. | reverse complement strand
CGCGACGATCTCGCCCGCGCTCACGCCGGCGCCGAGCTGCGCGTCGTCGTCGACGGTGCTGTTGACCGTGACGGCGCGGCGCTCGGCGCGGCCGGCTTGCACGACGAACACGAGGCTGCGGCCGTCGCGCGAGCGCACGGCGTTGCGGGGGATCGCCACCAGGCGGGCGGCCGGGGCGGCGCCGGCGGCGGCCTTTTCCTGGAAGGCGACCTTGACCGCCATCTGCGGCAGGATGCGCGGCTCGAGCTGGTCGAAGCCCACGCGCACGCGCACGGTGGATTTCTCGCGGTCGGCGGTCGGGATGATGGCGATGACGCGGCACGGGATCTTCCAGTCCGGGTAGGCGTCGAGCGTCGCCTCGACCGGCTGGCCGGGCTGCACGCGGTTGATGTAGCTCTCGTTGACGTCGATCTCGATCTCGAGGGATTCCATGTCGACGACCGAGCAGATGCCGGTGCGCGTGAAGCCGCCGGAGGACATCGGGGAGATCATCTCGCCCGGCTGGGCGTTCTTGGAGGTGACGATGCCGGCGAAGGGCGCGCGGATCACGGCGTCGTCCAGCTGCTGCTGCCACACGGCGAGGCTGCGCTGGGCGACGGTGACGTCGTTTTCCTGCGTGGCGAGGCGGGCGCGCAGGGCCTGCAGGGCGGTCTCGGCCCGGTCGTAGTCGGCCTGGCTGGCCACGTTGCCCTTGAGGAGGGTGGAGAAGCGGCGCCATTCGCGCTCGGCGTCGGCGACGTGGACGCGCGTCTCGTCCAGCGCGCTCCGGGCCGACTCGAGCTGGGCCTGCGCGAGATTGTGGCTGGCGCGGACGTTGGTGTCGTCGAGGTGGGCCAGCACCTGCCCGGCCTCGACCCGCACGCCCTCCTCGACGAGGACGTCGAGCACCTTGCCGGTGAATTTTGAGGACACCGTGGCCTCGCGGCGGGCGGTGACGTAGCCGGAGGCGTTCAGCACGGTGCGCTCGCCGCTGGTGGTGGCGACCTCGCGCGCCACGGCGGTTTCCACGGGTACCGGTTGCGGGCGGCGGAACCACCAGACGGCGGCGGCGACCAGCAGCACGAGTCCGGCGACGGCCAGGAACAATCCGGTGCGCGGGGGCCGCGGGGTGGCGGCGGGACGTTCGATGCGCAGGTCATCGAGCTTCGGCGAAGCGCTCATTCCCCGCGACCATAGCGGGGCGGCATTCGGCCGGTCAACGGCGTTAAGGTCATGTCGAGGTCATGGTGGGGTCATGGTGACCGGCCGGCCGTGCCACGGAGTGACGAGCGCGACTCTTGATATGCACCCGTCCCGCCCGGTAGAGTGCGTCCCGTGGAAGCGCGCGCGACCAACCCCAAGCCGGATTATTGGCTGAAAGCGGCTTGCTGGCTGGCGGCCGGGCTCGCGGGAGCCGCGCTCGCCGGTTGGTTCACCGGCATCCATCCGCTGGTCACGCTGATGCCGGGCGGATCGCCGATCGTCGTGAACGCGGCGGTGACGCTGCTCATGCTGGCGGCCGGGCTCTGGGGCCTGGCGTCGGGCCGGCCCCGCTGGGGCCTTGTCGCCGGCGGCGGCGCGATATTGGTGGCTGTGGTCGTGGGGCTGCAGTTCACGTTCGACCTCTTCCCGGGCTTCGACCAGCTCCTCTGGCGGCACCAATGGGCGGCGGATCGGGCCTTGCCGGGGCGCATGGCGCCGAATTCGGCGCTGGCCTTCGGTCTGCTCGGCGCGGCGTTGCTGCTGGCCTCGACGCGCTGGCGGAGGCATTGGGCGATCCACGTGCTCGACGGGGCGGTCATGGCCCTGGCGGCGCTGCCGTTGCTGGGCTTCCTGTCGCTGCTGGTCGTCGGGCGCGGTTCGCTGGCCTACTTCGGCATGGCCCTGCCGACGGTCTCGGCCCTGCTGCTGCTGGGCGTCGGCCTCGAGCGCTGCGTGCGCCGGGCGACGCCCGAGGAATCGCTGGCGCTGGTCTACATGGCGGCCGCTTTCGGCATGCTCGCGTCGATCGCCTTCGTGACCATCCAGAGCAGCCGGCAGCTGGTCGAGGCGAACCGGCTCGTCGTGGTTTCCTACGACATGCGCAGCCGGCTGGACCGGCTGGTCGAGGCGGTCGCCCGCATGGAGTCCTCGGCCCGCGGCTACGCGCTGACCGGCACCGACGTGTTCCGCGACCGCGTGCGGTACCACGAGCGAGTCATCGAGCTCCAGCTCGAGGGCATCGCGCAGTGGGCCGGACACGCCCCCGAGCAGCTGACGCGCCTGCGCGACCTCCGGGCGCTCCTCGCGGGCAAGGACGAGCAGGTGCGCGAGCTGATGCGGCGGCGCGCGGACGACGGGGTGGCGGCGGCGGCCGCCTATCTCAGCGACCAGCCGATCCGCGAATCCCGCGCCCTGGTCGACCTGGCGGGCGCGATGCAGGACACGGAGAACCGCCTGCTGGTCGAGCGGCAAATCCGGCTCGAGAGCGTCCAGGAGGGCACCCGCATGGTGCAGGTGATCGGCGGCCTGCTTTCCGTCGCGCTGCTGGGCATCGCGACCACGGCGGCGCGCCGCGAGCGCCGGGCGCGGGCCGCGGCCGAGGCCGCCGTGCAGGAGGTCAACGAGATGCAGCGCGCCGTGCTCGACGGCACCGTGTTCAGCGTGATCGCCACCGACCCCAACGGCCTCATCAAGGAATTCAACGCCGGGGCCGAGCGCATGCTCGGTTACACCCGGGGCGAGATGGTCGGGAAGCGGACGCCGGAGGTGATCCACCTCGGGTCCGAGATCGTGGCCCGCGCGGCGGAGCTGAGCGCACATTACGGCGAAGCGATCCCGCCCGGATTCGAGGCGTTCGTCGCCCCGGCCCGACGCGGGCACGTCGATGAACGCGAGTGGACCTACGTCCGCAAGAATGGCACGCGCCTGCCGGTGCTCCTCAGCGTCACCGCCCTGCGCGACCGGGTGGGACGGATCACGGGCTTCCTCGGGGTCGCCCAGGACCTTTCCGCGCAGCACCAGGCCGTGCAGGCGATGCGGACGAGCGAGGATCGGCTGCACCAGGTGCTCGGCCAGGCGGAATGCCTCGTGTGGGAGGCCGTGGTGGAGCTCAAGCCCAACGACTGGGACTGGCGCATCGTGGTCCATCCCTCCGGCCTGTTCGACCGGCTCTTCGGCGACACCCGCGGCGCCGGCCTCTGGTACGACTTCGACGTGCCCGAGCAGCAGGAAATGAACGCCCGCGCCCGGGAAGCCATGGTCAGCGGCAGTGCCGGCTACGCGCAGGAGTTCCGGCTGCGTCGCGACGGGCAGGTGATCTGGATCCGCGAATCCGTGTCCATCCGGCCCAAGGGCGTGAACCAGTACGCGCTCGTCGGGGTGGCGACGGACATCACGCGGCTCCACGACACGACCGCGTCGCTCGAGCAGAGCGAGCAGCAGTTCCGCAACGCCTTCGAGTATGCCGGCATTGGCATGGCGCTGGTCGGCCTCGACGGCCGCTGGTTGCGCGTCA
>CAYMSE010000301.1:0-3470 GCA_964392935.1 uncultured Oleiharenicola sp. | reverse complement strand
CGCCGACATCGACCACCGAGACCGACTGCGGCGGACGCACCACCGGCGCGGGCACGGTTTCAAGGTCCACCAGATCGACCACGCACGCGATGCCGTCGTCGTCGGCCTTCTGCAGGCGGACGAGGTCGCCGGCGGCCACGGGCAGGTCCTTTACGCGGATTTCGTCGTAGTAGTTGCGCGGCTTGCCCTGCCGCGGATCGTTCGAGAAGGGATAGTTGCCGTAGAGCCAGGCGTTGCGCGAACTGAGCGCCAGGCGGCGCACCGGCCGGCCGTTGACCGCGAGGTCCAGCGCCGAGGTCGTGCCGCCGCCGCCCGGGGCATCGGGCAGGTTGAAGCGGACTACGAGCGAATTGAAGGCGGCCGGCGCCGTGAACTCGACGTGGTCGCCGGCCCGGTCGAGCTGCACGCACTTCTGGCCGGAGGACTCCATCTCGACGCGGTGCGGACCATATGCGGGCCCGAGCACCGTGCCGGCGACCCGCATGTCCTCCGCCTCCACCGTCGTCCACGGCATGTCGGCGCCGATCGGATCCCGGGCCGCGACGGCGACCCACGCTCCCGCGCCGACGAGCAGGGCGAGCGCGCGCCAGCAGCTGCTGCTGCGCAATCGAAGACCATCCGGAGGTGTGTTCATGTCGATCGAGGATTTGAAGCGAGGGCCGCCGGCACCGGGGCGACCACGCGCGGGCCGGAGCCTGGTCCGCGCGCCACCGCCACAGTCCGGCCCGGGGCCACCACCACGGCCCGGTCCGCGACGACCCAGTCGTGCGCCTGCCGATTGTCGGCGTGGGCGGCCACGGTCACCTGCTCCGCCGTCACCTCGACGCGGAAGCGGTCGCCCTTGTATTCCAGCCCGAAGGCCAGCGAACGCCACGCGGCCGGCAAGCGCGGCTGGAGCACGACGCGCTGGTCGTCGGCGTGCACCCCGCCGAAACCGAACACCGCCGTCATCCAGGCGCCGCCATTCGCCGCGGGGTGCGAACCGCCCATGAAGGTTGTGCCGACGTACACCTTGTACTTCGCCAGCAGGTCGATCTCGGCCGTCTTGAGAAAATACCGGTACGCCGCCTCCAGGTCGCCGATTTCCGTCGCCACGAGGGCGTAGGCGCAGGCGCTCAGGCTCGAGCCGTGTTCCGTGCGGGGCTCGTAGTAGCGCCAGTTCGCCGCCTTGATCTCCACCGGAAAGCGCGTCTTGAACAGGTTCAACATCATCACGACGTCGGCCTGCTTGATGAGCTTCGTCGGCACGGCGAGGCCCTGCCCGGCGCCCAGGTACTCGTTGGGATGAACCATCTTCGCCCGCAGTTCCTCGACCGAGGCGTCGCGCAGCTTGAAGTACCCGTCGAACTGCTCGATGACGCCGCTGGCCTTGTCGGGGGCCGGCACGTAGAGGCGCGCGGCCGCGTCGGCGAAGCCCGCAAGTTCGTCCGCGATGGCGAGCTTGCGCAGCAGCGCGTCCAGCACCGCGGGGTGCGCCTTCGCCAGGTGCGCCACGGTGGCCCCCGCGATCGCGAAGGTCTCGCGCACGACCTCGTTGGTGAAGGCGTTGTTGTTGACGCGCTCGTGGTACTCGTCGGGCCCGATCACATCGAGGATCTCGTACTGCCCGCGGTCCTTCTTGAAATGCGCGTAGGAGTAGTAGAACCGGGCGCACTCGAGGATGACCTCCGCGCCGCCCTCCCGCAGCAGCGTGTCGTCGCCGGTCACCTCGAAGTACCGCCACATCGCGATCGCCACGTCGCCGCTGATGTGCACCTGCTTGTCGCGAAAGTGGGTGCGCAGCTCGCGGCCGGTGATCGGGTCCCCGATGTTGAAGTACGTGCAGGCGTCGTCGCCGGTGTCCTGGCTCTCCCAGGCGTAGAATGCCCCGCGATAGCCCGGCCCCTCCGTCGCCGCCTTGCGCCGCGCGCCGTCGAGCGTGCGGATGCGGTAGCGCAGCAGCTCCACCGCCTTCTCCGGGTAGGTGTGGAGGAAGAACGGGAACATGAACATCTCCGTGTCCCAGAAGATCGCGCCCTTGTAGACCTGGCCGGACAGGGCGCGCGCCGGGATCGAGTTCGCGCTGCCGTTCACCGGGGCGACCATCAACAGCTGCAGGATGCTGTAGCGCAGCGCCCGTTGCGCCGCCTCGTCGCCCTCGATGACGACATCGCATCGCCCCCAGCGCCGCGCCCACTCGGCGTCGTGGGCCGCGAGGCATGCATCGTGGCCGCGCGCGCGCGCGCCGAGCACGGCCGCGCCCGCCGCCGCCAGCGGGCCCGCCGCCGCGCGATCGTGGTCGGTGAAGACCGCGAAATATTTCTCCAGCGCGTACTCGCGGCCCGGCTCCGTGCGGAAGGTGAACACGCGCAGGTGCCGGTTCTCCGCGAGCACGGGCGACTCGGGGCCGAAATCCGCCGCGACCGCCTCCGCCACCGCCACCCGCTTGCCCGCCTCGTGCGTGCGCCCTTCCACGCCGAGCACGCCGCCGTCGCGCCGGCTGAACGTCAGGTCACGCAGGTGCGGGCCGTTCAGGTCCCAGATGTTGCCGTCGATGCCCGTGCGGATCACGAGGTCCGCGGCCTGGTCGCAGGCCACGGTCAGCCGGATCACGCCGAGGTTCGGCTGGTCGGCGCTGAGGAAGCGCGTCGAGCGCAGCGTCAGCCGCTTCCCGCCGACGGCGAACACGGTCTCGCGCTCGAAGCGCGCGTTCCGAAACTGCAGCGTCTGGCGGTGCCGCACGACCGTGGCGTCGAGCGCCGACAGGGGCGTGCCGTCGAGCTCCACCCGCGTGAAGCCGCCGTTGGGGGCGTTGACCGGCTCCCGCCACGCCGACCCGACCTGGTCCCACAGCCCCGCGAGCGTGACGCCGACGCATTCCGCGGGCCCGAACTCGTCGAGGGTTCCGCGATAGCCCATGGCGCCGTTGGCCAGCTGGTAGACATTGCCGCGACGCATCAGGCTTTCCGTGGGGCCGGCGCATTCCGTGGTGCTGAGTTCCCAAAGTTCTTTCATTCTAAGTTCGGCCGGGCCCCGTGCTCGTCCCGCACGCGCAACATGAGCACGGCGGCGACGACCATGGAGACGCCTCCCAACAGGAGGGCGTTGATCGCGTGCCCCGCGAAGACCGTGCGCACCAGCAGGCCCAGCAGGGCCGCCGCGAGGATCTGGGGGATGACGATGAAGAAATTGAACATGCCCATGTACACGCCGATCTTCCGGTACGGGACGACGCTGCTGAGGATCGCGTAGGGCATGGTCAGCAGGCTCGCCCAGCCGATGCCGAGCCCGAGCATCGAGACGATGAGCCACTGCGGATCCGCGAAGAAGTACATCGACCCCAGCCCGACGCCGCCGACCACGAGGCAGACCGCGTGGGTCTTCACGCGGCTCAGCCGCCGCGCCAGGACGGGCAGCGCGAACGCCACCAGCGCCGCCACGCCGTTGTACACGGACATCAGGACGCCGACCCAGTTGGCGCCGGCGTTGTA
>CAYMSE010000300.1:0-3854 GCA_964392935.1 uncultured Oleiharenicola sp. | reverse complement strand
GCCACGCCTCGAGCCGCGTGCCGTCGCGCAGCGTGTCGCGGGAGCGGTACACCTTGAGCAGCGTTTCCTGCGTGAGGTCGTCCGCCACGGTGTCGTTGCGGACGCGCCGCCGGATGAACCCGCGGAGCCGGGGCGCGAATTCCAGCACGCCGGCGTCGAAGGCCTGCGCGGTCATGCCGGAACCTCCCGGGTGAGGCACGTCGCGCTGGCCGGACAAAGACCCTGGAATTCGCGCGTTGCGGCCAGGGACGGCGGAACGGCCTCGCGCGCCACGCGCCGAAAACCCCGCTGTGCGAAGAATTCCGCGGCCGTGGTCGTCAGCAGGAACCATCGCGTCACGCCGGCGGCCCGGGCCCACGCGGTGATTTCCACCAGGAGGCGATCGCCCAAGCCCACGCCCCGCCGGCTCGGCGCGACGACCAGCGAGCGCAGGAGGGCGTCGCGACCGTGCAGCTCGAAGCCGACGGCCCCCACCACCACTCCGCCGTCCCGGGCCACGAGAAAATGCCGCAGGTGCGCGGCGAAATCCTCGGACGGCAACTCCGCCGCCCGCAGCAGCTCGCGCACGGCGGCCTCGTCCGCGGGCGCGGCGGGCTCGATCCGGATCGGAGTCTGCGTGGGTGCGGTCATGCTTTCCAGGCGGTGATGATGGCGGAGACGAGGTAGTCCGCAACCCGCGGATCACTGCCCCACTGCGCGATGAACTTGCGCGAGGCACCCTTCAAATCGATGTCGACCCGCGTGAAACCGGCCGCGGCGAGCATCCCGCGCAGGTCCTCCACGAGCGAGGCGCCACCGATGCAGGCGCCGATGAGCGGCAGCTGCGCGCGGATGTCCTCCGGCAGCGGCTGCGTCGCCACCACGTCGGAGATGGCGAGCCGGCCGCCGGACTTCAGCACCCGGAACGCCTCGGCGAACACGCGCGGTTTCTCGGGGGAGAGGTTGACGACGCAATTCGAGATGATCAGGTCGACGCTGGCGTCGGCCACGGGCAGGGCCTCGATCTCGCCGAGGCGGAACTCGACGTTGGCGAAGCCCGCCTTGGCCGCGTTGCGCCGCGCCTTGGCGAGCATGGCGGGCGTCATGTCCACGCCGACGACCAGGCCGGTGCCCGCCAGTTGCCGGGCGGCGAGCAGGGCGTCGAAGCCGGCACCGCTGCCGAGGTCGAGCACCGTTTCACCCGGCTGGATGCTCGCGATGGCGAGCGGGTTGCCGCAGCCGAGCCCGAGGTCGGCGCCGGCGGGCACGGCGGCGAGGTCGGCCGCGGTGTACCCGAGTTGCGCGCTGTAGGTGGCGTCGGGCGGCGGGGCCTGGGTGCCGCAGCAACCCGTGGCCTGGCAGCCGCAGCCGGCGGCCTCGCCGGCCTGGTCCTGTTCCGCGATCGCGCCGTAGCGCTCCCGCACGTAGTCCCGGATGGTTTCAGTCGATGGAGTCTTCATGGGTGATGGATTCACCCAAGGCAGACGCAACCGCCGCCGAAAGGACGCAGACTTTCTAGCGCCGCCCGCCGCGCATGAGGCGGCTCTTCGGCTTCTCGGGCGCGGCCTGCGGCATGCCGCCGCCGTCGAAGATGCCCGAGTAGGTGTAGTTGAAGCCGTCGACCTTCTTCCACTCGATGCTCTGGCCGATGAACCGCTCGATGCTGCGCGCGTCGCGCCAGGTTTCCTCAGTCACCAGCGTGAAGGCGTCGCCCGTCTTCTGGGCGCGGCCGGTGCGGCCGATGCGGTGCACGTAGTCCTCGGGATTCTCCGGGACGTCGAAGTTGATGACGTGGGACACGTCCGCGATGTCGAGGCCGCGCGCCGCGAGATCCGTGGCGACCAGCACCTCGTACTTGCCGGACTTGAAGCCCTTGAGGGCGTCGACGCGCTCCTGCTGGCTGCGGTCGGAGTGCATCACGGCGCAGGTGTGGCCGGCGTGCTTGAGGCGGCTGGCCACGTAGTCGGCGCCGCTCTTGGTGCGCGAGAAGATGATGACGCTGTGGTACTGCGTCTGCTCGAGCAGGTGGACCAGCAGGTCGAACTTCTGCGCCTGCACGACAGGGTAGAACCCGTGCGTGATGGTCTCGGCGGTGGAGCGCTCGCGGCTGACGGAGATCTTGAACGGATCGCGCAGCGCCCAGGCGGCGAGCTGCTCGATCTCGGGCGGGAGCGTGGCGGTGAAGAAGAGCGTCTGGCGGTTCTTGGCGACCTTGGCGACGATGCGCTTCACGTCGGGCAGGAAGCCCATGTCGAGCATGCGGTCGACCTCGTCGAGGACGAGCGTCTGCACGAGATCGAGCCGGATTTCGTTCTGCTCCATGAAATCGAGCAGGCGGCCGGGGGTGGCGACGATGACATCGGGCCGGCGCGCGAGTTCCTCGCGCTGCTTGCCGTAGCCGACGCCGCCGTAGATCACGGTCGTGCGGAGGTCGGTGAACTTCGAATATTCCTTGAACGATTCCTCGACCTGGAGCGCCAGCTCGCGGGTCGGTTCGAGCACGAGGCAGCGCAGGCCTGCGCCGTGGGTGCCGAGCCGCTGCAGGATCGGCAGCGAGAAGGCCGCGGTCTTGCCCGTGCCGGTCTGGGCGGAGCCGATCACGTCCTTGCCCGCCAGCACCTGGGGAATGGCCTGGGTCTGGATGGGCGTCGGGGTCGTGTAACCTTTCTCCTGGACCGCGAAGGCGAGGCGGTCGTTGAGACCGAGGGCGGAAAAGGGCGTGTCGAGCTTCGGCACCTCCGGCAGCGGCTTCGAGGAGCCGCGTGGCGGATGCGCCGGAGCGGAGGCAGGGGCGGGCGCGTGCGCGGCCGGCTTCCCCGCCGGACGGGCGGGCTCGCCGCCGCGCTTGCGCTCATGCCGCCCGTGTCCGTCGCGACCGCCGGGGCGCTGGGCCTTGGCGGCCGGCGCGGGTTTGTGTTCCGCGCGCTTGGTGCCGGGCTTGAACGACTGGGTGATCTTCGAGAGGAGCTTGCGGAGCATGAATAGGGGCCGTGCTTATCGCCGGCCCCGGCGGGCATTGCAATCCCGCAAACGCCCCGGGTCGGGGACGTGCGTTACTTCAACTCCGCGTTGATCTTATCGAGGATGGTGAGCGAGAGCGGCTGGTCGCCCATCACGCCGACGCGGATGCTGACTTTCGTCAGCTTGTCGCCGACCCGCTCGAGCTTGATTTCGATCTTCTTGTCCAGCGCGGTGCGCGACACCAGCTGGGCGTCGAGCGAGGTCTTGTGGTCGTCGATCCGGATGAGCTCGAGGTCGCGGACGGCGCGCTGGCAGGCCGCGAAGGTGTCGTCGAGGCCGTGCGGCACGTTGGAACTCAGCTCGCCGCGCACGTAGGCGACGGCGCCCGCGCCGGCGGCGCCGGCCGCCACCACAAAGCAGCCGCCGAGGAAGGGCGCCGTGAGCAGCGACACGAGCAGGGCAATGACAGTCAGGGGACGGAACGAGGCAGGATTGCGTTTCATGCCCCCAAGGGACAGGCCGCCCGCGGATTGGTGCGGTAAAATATCCGCGAAGCTACGTGGGGTTGGTGGCCCCGTCCAACACGCTGCCCATCACCTTGGTGAGTTGCTCCAGGCCGTACGGCTTGGGTAGAATGGCCTGGAAGCCATACGAGCGGTAGTTCGCCAGCACCGGATCGCGGGAATACCCGCTCGACACGATCGCGCATACGCCCGGGTCGATCCGCCGCAGGCGTTTCGCGCGTCGAACGCCGACTACCGTCGCGCGTATGTGCTTGCCCGCGATGCGGTGTCGGCCGTGCCTGGAGTTCGCCATGTCACCGCCGCATCGATGCCGCCGCTCGCCGGGCGTACCAACACACTCGCGGTCGCGGCGACGCCGGGCAGCGCGATGTCCGGAACGACCGTGAGCGC
>CAYMSE010000299.1:0-2839 GCA_964392935.1 uncultured Oleiharenicola sp. | reverse complement strand
CGACGGCGCAGGTCGACGCGGCGCGGTGCCACGGCGCGACCGACCGGGAGATCCACGACACGGTCCTGATCGCGGCCGCCTTTTGCATGTTCAATCGCTACGTCGACGGCCTGGGCACCTGGGCGCCGCCGGATCGCCAATTCTACGTCGAGCGCGCTCCCCGCCGCGCCGAAGAAGGCTACGCCAACTACGACCCGCGCCGCTGACGGACGCCGACCTCGGCCACAATTTTTCCCGGCGCTAACGCCAAGGTTAGGCAAATGACCCGCGCCCGTTAACGGGGATTGCATCCGCGTCGCGTCCTGCCTTTCTTCCGCGCACCAGGTTCCGCGCCCTGTGCTGTTTAATTCCCTCACGTTCGTCGTTTTCTTTGCCGCCGTCATGGCCGGCTACTGGTCGCTCCGCTCGTGGGACGCCCGCAAGAACCTGCTCCTCGTCGCGAGCTACATCTTCTACGGCGCGTGGAATCCGCCCTTCGCGGCGCTGCTCTTCGCCACGACCGCGCTCGACTTCTGGCTCGGCGCGCGCATCGCCGCCGCGACCGCGGGCCACCGCAAGGCCTGGCTGGTCGCGAGCGTCACCGCCAACCTGAGCATGCTCGGGTTCTTCAAGTACGGGAATTTCCTCCTCGAGAACACGCAGTGGCTGCTCGCCCGCGCCGGCATCGCCTACCACCCGCCGCACCTCGATCTCTTCCTGCCGATCGGCATCTCGTTCTACACCTTCCACTCGCTGTCCTACACGCTCGACGTCTACCGCGGCGCCACGCAGCCCACCCGCTCGCTGCGCGACTTCCTGCTCGCGGTCTCGTTCTTCCCCCAGCTCGTCGCGGGCCCGATCGTGCGCGCGGCCGACTTCCTCCCGCAGTGCGACGCGCCGCCGGCGCCGCTGAAGCACCGCCTGCAGTGGGGCCTGTTCCTGATGACGCTCGGCATCTTCCAGAAGGTCGCGCTGGCGGACACGTTGCTGGCGCCCGTGGCCGACAGCGTCTTCGGCCACCCGAGCCCGGTGCTGACGCTCGATGCGTGGATTGGCGTGATGGCCTTCTCGGGCCAGATCTTCTGCGATTTCTCCGGTTATTCCACCTGCGCGATCGGCGCCGCGCTCTGCCTCGGCTTTCACCTCAAGGACAACTTCCTCTTCCCGTTCGCCGCGGTGGGCTTCTCGGACTTCTGGCGCCGGTGGCACATCTCGCTCTCCACCTTCCTGCGCGACTATCTCTACTTCCCGCTCGGCGGCAACCGCCTCGGGGCCGCGCGCGCCGCGCTCAACCTCGTGATCGTGATGTTCCTCGGCGGGCTCTGGCACGGCGCCGCGTGGACCTTCGTCGTCTGGGGCCTCATCCACGGCCTCTGCCTCGTGGTCGAGCACTTCCTCCGCGCGCTGACCAAGGGCGCGGCGTGGAAGGAAACCCTGCCGATCCAGATGGGCCTCTGCCTCGTGACCTATTTCTTCGTCTGCATCGCCTGGGTCTTCTTCCGCGCGGCCGATTTCCCGTCGGCCGCGATGTTGCTCGGCGCCATGGCCGGGCAGATCCCCGTGGGCCAGGCGATTCTCTCCGGACGGGAAATCCTGCAGGTCATCCTCGTCATCCACTTCCTCTGGATTGCGCAATGGCGCCTCCGCCACACCACCCTCGAGGGCGCCATCGCCCTCCAGCCCGCGTGGCTGGTCGGCGCCACGTGGACGATCATGCTCGGCGCCATCATCCTCACCCAGGGCAGCGGCAATGCCTTCATCTACTTCCAATTTTGACTTCCAGCGGGTGATCCCCGCCCTGCCCTGGCGCGGCCTGCTGCTGGCCGCGGCGCTGCTGGCCGCGCTCGGGACCGCCGCCTGGGAGTTCACCGCGCGGAGCTGGGGCTATGCGCCGACGCTCAACGACACCACCGACCTGTGGGCCGACCGGCGCGAGGCGGTCCAGCCGGATTCCCTCGTCATCGTGGGCGACTCGCGCCCGCTCTTCGACCTCGACCTCGACGCCCTCGAGCAGGGTCTCGGGCGGCGCCCGGTCCAGCTCGCCATCGCCGGCTCGTGCCCGTACCCGATCCTCGAGGAATTGCTGAACGACGAGCGTTTCCACGGCACCGTCATCTGCAGCGTCGTGCCCGGCATGTTCTTCGCACCAGGCGGGCCGCTGGTGAAGAACGCCGAGGACGCCCTGCACCGCTACCGCAAGCGCACCGTCGCCCAGCGCGCCAGCCATCACCTCGGCATGTTCCTCGAGGAGCACCTCGCCTTCATGAAGCAGGACGACCTCGTCCTCGGCCAGCTGCTCGCCAAGGTTCCGGTGCCGAACCGCGCCAACTCCTACCTGCCCCCGCTGCTGCCGCCGTACTTCTCGACCGCGGACCGCGAGCGCCGCACGCGCATGGCCGACGCCTGCGCGCGGCCCGGCCCGCTGCAGGACCGCGTCAAGCACGGCTGGATCCCGCTGTTCACGCCGCCGGCGTTCCCGCCGTGGACGCCCAAGGAGGTGCTCGAAGGCATGGCCCGGATCAGCGAGGAACGCTTCGGCCAGACCGCCGCGCTGGTGAAGAAACTCCAGGCCCGCGGCGGCAACGTCGTCTTCGTGCGCTTCCCCCACTCCGGTCCGCTCAAGGAGCTCGAGGACCAGGGCACGCCGCGCGCGGGCATCTGGGCGCGCCTGATGAAGGAGACCGGCGCGCCCAACATCTATTACTCCGACTATCCCGAGCTGGTTTTCGAATGCCCCGAGTGGTCCCACCTGTCCGGCCCGGACTCCGTCGAGTTCACCAAGCGCCTCGTGCCGCATTTGAAGCAGGCGCTAACGAAATAGTAACGCGCCCGGTTTCGTCCTCACAGGAGGAAACGGAGT
>CAYMSE010000298.1:0-3545 GCA_964392935.1 uncultured Oleiharenicola sp. | reverse complement strand
TCACGGTCTGAGCCCGCCGCGGGCGATCCGACCGGACTTCGGCATCCTGTCTGGCCCGGAGGACGGTGTCGCGCGCGTGCCGCCCGTCGCCGCACGCGGGTTCATCCCGGCGAAGCCTCAACAGGCGGCACTCGGGGGTTGATTTCCCATCGTCTCTCCGCCCTGATCCCCGCGCGGGCCGCAGATTCCACCGCGCTTCGACCGGTGACGGTGAACTGGCCGGTCGACGGAAACAGGAGGATACCCGACATGAATATTGAATCCGACGTCATCGACCTGGCCGCGAAGTTTGCGGCGGTGAATGCCGTCGCGGCGCTCCTCCTTGCGGTGATGTCATTCGTCCTCAGTGCCTTCATGCTGAACCGGCTGGCCGCCTTCGACCGGTGGCTGGATCCGTCGCGGCCGATGGGAGACATCAGCCCGCGCCTGGACGACGCGCCGCCAGTGCCGGCGCGCGAGCCCGGGCCGTGATTCGCCAGGGCGGCGTCCGCCAGGCCTCGGTCCGAAAGGCAGGCTCACGGCGCGCGGTCCGTACGCTGGTACCGGAAAGATGACGCCGCCCTGTCTGCAAGCGGCCGGTTCATTCGTTGAGGTAGTGATCGACCATCCACTCCGATGAACAAACAGATATTCCTCAACGTCCCGGTCGCCGACCTGCCCAGGTCGATGGCCTTCTTCCAGGCGCTCGGCTACGCGCACAACCCGCAGTTCACCGGCGACACCGCCGCCTGCATCGTCATCAGCGAGACGATCTCCCTCATGCTGCTCACGCACGCGAAATTCCGTGAGTTCACCCCCAAGGCCGTCTGCGACACGAGCAAGGCGGTGGAGGTCCTGTTCTCCCTCAGCTGCGAGAGCCGCCAGGAGGTCGACGAGCTCGTGGCGAAGGCCCTCGCCGCGGGCGGCACCACCTACGACAAGCCCGAGGACTTCGGCTTCATGTACACGCACAGCTTTGTCGACCTCGACGGCCACGGGTGGGGGCTCCTCCACCTGACCGCGCCGCCGCCGCAGCCATGAATTCGAGCGGCGGGACGACGTCAGACCGCTCAATGCCCGGTCGAATACGGTGACCCGCGGGGGTCGCGAATCCTCCCGGGTCAGGTGCCGTGACTTTCGCGGGACGGGCAGTCCCGCCTCCCAGCCGAGGGGAACCACTCAGTCCGAGACGCCGGAACCATTCTCGTTCTCTTAATCTTAATAGTTCTCCTACTCCCAATCGTTCTCCCGCCGAGTCCCGGATCAGGAAGAAGGAACAAGACTACGATGAGGAGCACGCTACTCTGCGCGACAATGTCGGCGGCGCGGACGGTGGCGGAACCTCATCAGGACCTCGCCTCGAAGAGGCTTCCGCGGGGTGATGATCGCCATTCGCCGGAAGCGTTGCCTCGGCCCGGGGAGAGGTGTTCAAGTACCGGCGGACAACCCCGCGCGGTGTCCCGGCCAAGATGAAAGCCGCCATCGTCCTTTTGCTTCTGATCGCCGCGGCCTGCGCTTTCGCCGCGATCTCGGGCATCCAGCGTGTCTCGTATTCCGGCGGCGCGACCGCGGTCACCTACTACACCGCGTCGACACGGGTCGTGGTGGCACTGGTCGGCGTGGCGGCGCTCGGCGCCGCGTACGGATGCCTCAGGAGACACCCGTGGTTGGTGCGGCACACGAAGGACAGGACCTTCCAGCCGCTGGGCATCACGCGACGCCAGGATCTGAAGGATCTTCCACTCGCCTCGTTTGCGCGCCGCTTCCTCGCGTTCGGCATCGACTTCATCTTCGTGCTCCTGCTGGTGGCGGCGGCGTCATTGCGCCAGCTCCCGGCCACCGGCGCGGATGACCAGAATATCGACCTGCACCTGGATCCGTTTCACGGCTGGGCGCTGCTGAGCCTGCCGGCGTATTTTGGCTTGGGTACCTACTTCGGCAATGGGCGCACCGTCGGGAAGTGGCTCATGCACATCCGGGTCCTGTCGCTGGCCCACGAGCACCTGACCCTCTGGCATTCGCTTGAGCGTTCGCTGGGCTACGGCGCGTCGATGCTCGAGGGCGGGTTCGGCTTTCTGCAGTACTTCACGCACCCGAATTGCCAAACCGTGCACGACCGGATCGCCGAAACGATCGTCGTGTTCGAACCGCGCGCGAAGGCGCCGACGAGCCAGGCGCCCGCAGCGCCGTCCGGGGCGGGGGCCGAAGCCGGGCCCACCTAGCGAAATCGCCGGCTTCAACGAAGCCGGCGCCAGTTGTCGGGCCGCTCCGTGTGCGTTTCCGGGTGGCCGGCCGGGCCTGCCTCACGCCGCCAGCGCGTGCAGGCTCTTGCCGGCGGGGGTGATGAGGTTGACCTTGCCCGTGCTCAGCTCGAGGTGGACGGTGCGGCTGATCGAGCCGCCGGTGTCGGTGTGGACGACGTTGAGCCGGTTGGCGGCGAGGAAATCGAGGGTCACGCGCGTGTTGCGCTCGCCGATGCGGAACGGATCCTGGCCGGCGATCACGCTGGCGCCGCCGGTGACGAAGAGGCGGAGGTTCGAGCGCTCGGCGCGGAGGCCGACCAGCGCCTTGAAGAACAACGGCAGGCCGGTGTCGGCGAACATCGCCGGCTGCGTGATCGCCTTCTGGGGCGACACCGACGCCTCCGGCAGCATGAGGTGCAGGATGCCGCCGCAGCGCGCCGCCGGATCGAACGCGATCACGCCGATGCACGAGCCGAGCGCGTAGGTGCTCAGGATCGTGCTCTGGTTGTTCGACACGGCCATGTCTCCCACGCCGATGACGACGCGTTGCGCGAACAGGGAGGCGATGGTGGGCGAACCGCTCATGGCTGGCCGGCGCGCGGGCCGGGCTCACCCGGCCGGTGGACATGTGAAAGGAGAAACATCGGGGCCGGAGGCGACGCCGGCCCCGGATGAGTCGTCCCGTCCCGCCCGAACTTGAACGCGATTGCGCGGAAACCCCCGGAATCCGCCCGGAACGCAGCTAAACCCGGCGCCGGGACGGCCGATGATAGCGGGAGTTCCGTCAGGTTATTCATAGCTTGTCGTGTGTGTGCGAGGGCCCGTCGCAAGGCGGGCCTTCGTTTTGGGCGGCATCACGAGTACACGAGCAGACGCTGGCTGATCGGGGTGATCTGGTTGTGGTCGCGGATCTTTGCGATCGTGCCCGGGCCGAGCAGCTGGCCCTCGCCGATCAGCAGCAGCCCGTGCGGGCTGTAGATGCCGCTGGCGAGCACCATGCCGGGCTCGAGCTCGTCGAGCAGGATCTCGCGCACTGTGCGGGGCAGGTGCACCAGGTTGGAGACCTTGAGGAAAAGGCGGATCGCCTCGGGGTCGTAGTGCGTGCCGGACTTCGCGAGGAGCTGGTCGATGGCCGCCTGCTTGGGCAGGCCGGACTCGACGTAGCCCACGGCGACGGCGAGGCAGCGCGCGGCCCACGGGATGTGCTTGCCGGCGAGGCCGTCGGGATAGCCGGTGCCGTCGAACCGCTCGTGGTGGGCGCGGATGATCGCGCCGATCTCGGGCCGCGGGTCGACCAGCGCGGCGAGCGTCTGGCTGTAGACC
>CAYMSE010000297.1:0-4893 GCA_964392935.1 uncultured Oleiharenicola sp. | reverse complement strand
CCCGCCCTACCCGATCCCGATGGCACCCGGCCACCAGGCGGAGGTCGCGCGGCTGTTCCGGTTCGTCGTGCAGAACCTGACGAAGTCGGTGCCCGCCGAGGTGCGGAAGTTCATCGAACTCTTCGCGGTCTGACGAGGTGCGCCGCCTCAGGCGCGCACCGTGATCGCCCCGTCGGCCGCGATCTCCTGCTGGATCTTCGCAAACGCCGCGTTGACCTCATCGTCCGTCAGGGTGCGCGCCGGCGAACGGAAGGACAGCGCAAAGGCCAGGCTCTTCTTGTCCGCGCCCAGCCCGGCGCCCCGATAGACGTCGAACACCTCGACCGCCTCGACCTCAAAGGCCCCGGCCGTGGCGGATCGCGCAACCCGCAGCAGCAGCCGGCGCACGTCCTCGGCGGGACGGCCGGCGGCAACGACGAGCGCGAGGTCGCGCAACGCCGGCGGGAACAGGCTGAAGTTTTGGTAGCGGCGGCGGCCGGCGGCGGCGGTGATCTTCTCGGGCAGGATGGCAAACATGCCGCCCCAAACGCGGCCCTCCACGCCGGCGGCGCGCACCATCGCGAGGTTCAGCAGCCCGAATCGCGCGGTCCAGCCGTCCTGCATCTCGCCGGCAGACGCGGAGTGCCCCTCCTGCCAACCCCAGAAGGCGCCGGTGACGGGCGCCAGGTCTTGCGCCGCCAGGTCGATGCCGGCCTCGCGGGCGATGATCTCCAGGTGGCGCTTGGCGGTGAAGAAGTCGGGGGCCGATCGCGGCTGCCACGACCGGGCCTTCGGATCCTCCGCCATGATGAAGGCGGCGCCGGCGCACTCGTAGACGGCACCGTTGACCTCCACGAAGACGCGACCGGTTTCCGCCAGCCGGTCCACGCGGTTGCCGCGCGAGCGGTTCAATTGCAGCGACTCGAGCAGGCCGGGGATCAGGGAGGAGCGGAGGTGCGACTGCTCCTCGACGAACGGATTGAGCAGGCCCAGCTCCTGGGCCGCGGCGTCGGACACCCAGGTCTTGAGCTCCTTCGCCGAGCGCAGCGTGTAACTGACGCACTCGTGGAAATGCTGGCCGACGAGGTACTCGGTCACCCGGCGGTTGAAGACCGTCGCCGGCGCGTCATCCGCGTTGACGAGCGCCGGGCCGACCGCCGGGGCGGGCGGCACCTTTTCCGTGCCATACACGCGGAGGACCTCCTCCACCAAATCGATGGGCCGGTCGAGATCGCTGCGGAAACTGGGAATCGCCACGGTCCACGCGGGCCCGCGGGACTCCGTCGGTTCCTCCCGCACGACCATCAAGCCGAGCGCCTCCAACGCCGCGCGCTGGTCGGCGGCGGGGATCTCGAATCCGGTCTTTTCGTTCACGTAGGCCGGGGTGACGGTGATTTCGCGCGACCAGGGGCGGTCCCCTCCGACCTTGAACGAAGGGCCGACCACGCTGCCGCCGGCCGTCTCCAGCAGGAGGTCCACGGCCCGCTGCGCCGCCTCCATCGTGCTGTGGGGATCGACCCCGCGCTCAAAGCGATAGGAGGAGTCCGAAGCCAGTCCCAGCTGGCGCGAGGTCCAGCGGATGAGCTGCGGGCGGAAATACGCCGCTTCGAGCACGATGTCCGTCGTGGACTCGTCCACCTCCGCGTTCGCGCCGCCCATGATGCCGGCCACGACCATCGGTTGCGTGGCGTCGGCGATGACGAGCATGCGGCTGTTGAGCGTGCGTTCCCTGCCATCCAGCGTGGTGAGTTTCTCGCCGTCGGTCGCGCGCCGGATCACGATTTGGCGCCCGCCGATCTTCTTCGCATCGAACACGTGCAGCGGCTGGCCGACCTCGAGCATCACGTAGTTGCCCACGTCGACGAGATTGTTGATCGGGCGGAGGCCGACGGCCTTCAACCGCTCCTGCATCCACGCGGGGCTCGGGCCGACCTTGACGCCGGTGATCGCGATGCCGACGTACAGCGGGCAGTCCTCCGGCGCCTGCACGGTGATGTTGCCGAGCACGTCCGGACGGGAGCCGTGCGTCTCACCGCGGAACTTTATGGCGGGATACTGCACGTCCTTGCGGAACCACGCCGCGAGCTCGCGCGCGATGCCGAGGTGGCAGAGGGCGTCGGGGCGGTTGGGCGTGATCTCGAGGTCGAACACGGTGTCGCCACCGGGAATCGCCTCGTTGATGGGCTGGCCGATCGGGGTGGCCGGGTCGAGGATGAGGAGCCCGGCATGTTCGCCGCCGAGGCCGAGCTCGTCCGGCGCGCACATCATGCCGTCGGACTGTTGGCCGCGGATCTTGGACTGCTTGATCTTGAAATCACGGGGCAGCACGGCCCCCGGGAGCGCCACCGGCACCCGCCGGCCCGCGTCACAATTCGGGGCGCCACAGACGATCGTGCGGAGGCCGCCGTGCGCGGGCCCGACCTCGACCGTGCAGACGGACAGCTTGTCGGCGTTCGGGTGCTTGTCACGGGTCTTGATCTCGCCGACGACCACGAGCGGCAGCGGCGGGAGCCCGGTGCGGACCACGCCCTCGACCTCGAAGCCGAGGAAGGTGATCGCGCGCTGCAGCTCGTCGGTGGAGACACCGTCGAGGTTCACGTACTGCTTGAGCCAATTGAGGGAGATTTTCATCGGGCGTCTCAGGCGAACTGCTTCAGGAAGCGGACGTCGTTCTGGTAGAAATAGCGGATGTCATCGATGCCGTAGACCAGCATCGCCAGGCGCTCGAGGCCCATGCCGAAGGCGTAGCCGGTCCACACCTCGGGATCGTAGCCGACGGCCTCGAAGACGGACGGATCGACCATGCCGCAGCCGCCGATCTCGATCCACTCCTTGTTGACCTTGGGCAGGTGCCGGGCGGACAGGTCGACTTCGAAGGATGGCTCGGTGTAGCCGAAGTAGTGCGGCCGGAAGCGGGTCTTGGTATCCTTCCCCAGGAGCGACGCGAAGATGTAGTCGAGGAGCGCCTTCAGGTCGCGCACGGTGACGTTCCGGTCCACATACAGGCACTCGAGCTGGTGGAAGTTGGCGCTGTGAGTGGAATCGGTCGTGTCCCGGCGATACACCCGGCCCGGCGAAACGATGCGAATGGGCGGTTCGCCCTGGAGCATGGTGCGGATCTGCACCGACGAGGTGTGCGTGCGGAGCAGGTACTTCTCGCCCGGTACCTTTCGGGCCACGTTGCCGAACCGCGCCCGCTCGGGAAAATAGAACGTGTCCTGCTCGGCGCGCGCCGGATGGTCCGGCGGCGTGTTGAGGGCATCGAAGCAGTAGTATTCGGTTTCGACCTCGGGACCGTCCGCCACCGTGAAACCCGCCTTGCGCAGGATGCGGCACATCTCCTCGCGCACCTGCGTGAGCGGATGCATCGTGCCGGGCCCGCTGTCGGGCGACGGCAGCGTCGGATCGACGGCCGGCCCGAGTTGGGCGGCGATCTCCGCGGCGGCGATGCGCTCGAGCGCGGCGTCCAGGCGGGCCTGCAACTGGGCCTTGGCCTCGTTGACCAGCTTGCCCATGGCAGGGCGCTGCTCCTTGGGCACGGTGCCCATCTGCTTCATGAGGGCCGTGAATTCGCCGTGCGGCCCGACGTAGCGGGCCTTGGCGGCCTCGAACTCGGCGCGGGAATTCAGGGCGGCGAGCTCGGGCTCGGCCTTGGCGAGGTTCGCGGTGATGGATTCTTGCATGAAAGAAAAAAGGACGGGCTCGCGAGGAGACCGTCCTTCTGTGAAATGGTCTTTCGACCGGAAGGCGAGCCTCCAGCGGCTCGCGCGGGGATCAGGCTTTGGCGGCCTTGGCCTTCAGCGCGTCCTGGGCTTTCGCGACCAGGGCCTTGAAGGCGACGGCATCGGCGATGGCGATCTCGGACAGCGCGCGGCGGTCGAGTTCGATCTTGGCGGCCTTCAGGCCCTCGATGAAGCGGCTGTAGCTGATGCCGGCCTCGCGGCAGGCGGCGTTCAGGCGCACGATCCACAGACCGCGCATGTTGGCCTTCTTCTTCTTGCGGTCGATGTAGGCGTACTGCCAGGCATGCTGGACCGCTTCCTTGGCGTAGCGGAACAGCTTGGATTTGCTGCCGAAGTAGCCCTTGGCGTACTTCAGCACTTTCTTGCGGCGCTTGCGCGACGCGGGGGAGTTGGTGACACGAGGCATGTTAGTGGTGGGTTGGTCGCTGGCGGGTCGTCTCGTTAGGATTCACCCGCCGGGCGGAGTTTCGGTTTTCGCTTCGGCTGTCGCTGTCGTTCAGAGCCCAAAGGGCAGACAGCGCTTGAGCGGCTCGGCATGGCCCTCGGCCACCAGCTTGTCCCGGGAGGCACGGCGTTTGGACTTCGTGCTCTTCGAGGCCAGCAGGTGACGGAAGCCGGGCGTGCGCCGGATCAATTTGCCCTTGGCGGACAACTTGAAGCGCTTGGCAACGGACTTTTTGGTCTTTTGCATGGGAGGAGCGGGCCAAAACAGAGTGCGCCTCCGCCGTTGGCAAGGGGAAATTTGTCCGGCCGCGGCGCCGGTGTGCACGCCAATCGCCGGATGCAATTTCAGAGGAGAAATTGCCCGGAAAAATTCGCAAAAGGGTTTGACATGCTTCCCGCGAGTACAACGTTGAGCGCTCCATTTTTGCCGGCTTCCTAGCTCAATGGTAGAGCAGTTGACTCTTAATCAATTGGTTCGGGGTTCGAGTCCCCGGGGAGCCACCAAATTTCGGGTTGTTTGCCAGTTGCCCTGACTTATCGTGCCGCGCGCAGCACGCCGGCGTAGCTCAACGGTAGAGCACCTGTTTTGTAAACAGGCGGTTGCGGGTTCTAAGCCCATCGCCGGCTCAATTTGCCGCGAGCGAATCCGCTGCCGGGCCCCGCGGCCCTCGATTAGTCCCCACTGCCCGATGGTTTATTGGTAGCACGAACGACTCTGACTCGTTCT
>CAYMSE010000296.1:0-15938 GCA_964392935.1 uncultured Oleiharenicola sp. | reverse complement strand
CCCCGCCGTGGCGACCGACGCCCTGTTGCACGTCGCCCCGCAGCGCGACGGCGTCCTCCTAGTGTGGCGCGACCATGGTCCGATGACGTGGAGCCGGGGCGAGCTGCAACCGTGGCCCGCCGCCGGGGGCAACTGGCACCAGGTGCGCACCGCGGCGACGCTCGCCGACGGCGCCCTGGCGATCGTGAACGGCGACCAATCGCTGACCATCTTCGGGCCCGACGGCAGGCGCCGCGTGCATCTCACGCGCGACCGCGGGCTGCCGGCGGCGGACATCTACGGGCTGGCGGAGGACGGCGACGGCCAGCTCTGGCTCGGCACCAACAACGGACCCACGCGGCTCGCCTGGCAGGCGGGCGCGACGGTCTTCGACTCCCGCAGCGGCCTGAGCGAGGCGCGCACGCGCTCGATGATCCGCCACGACGGCGTCTTCTATGTGCTCAACGCCGACGGCCTGCACCGCCTCGAGGCCGGCGACGACACGCATCCCGCGCGGTTCGTCCGCGATCACCGCCTCGACGGGGTCGAGGGCGCCGCCCTGCTGTTCAACCATCCCGCGGGCCTGCTCGTCACGAGCACGGCCGGCATCCACCGCCTGACCGCCGACGGTGCCGACCTGCTCATCCCGCTGCGCGGGGGCGCGCGCACGGTCATCGCCTCGCGGCGCGAACCGGCGCGCCTGTTCATCGGGCTGACCGACCATGTCGTCACCGGCACGGTCGTCGACGGCCGCTGGCGGGAGGAGGGCCCCGTTCCCGGCGTGAGTGCCGAGGTGGCGGACGTGGCCGAGGACGCCGACGGCCGCCTCTGGGTTTCGACGGTGAGCAAGGGCGTCTACCAGGTGCGGCCGCGCGGGCCGGGTGATTGGATGCGGGCCGAGGCCCGGTTGTTCGGCACCGCCGAGGGTCTGCCGGAAAAACACGGGGCCATCTACCTGTGGACGAGTTCGCTCGGCGTGCATTTCGACACGGCGCAGGGGCTGTACCGTTACGACGCCGCGCAGGACCGGCTCGTGGCCGACACGGCACTGACGCGGTTCGAGACGCGCCAGGTCGTGCTCAATCCGCTGGCGGGCGGCGCCGCGCGCGAACTCTGGACCAACGGCATCCTGATGACGGCGGAGATCCCCTACCCGTTGCTGCGGCTGCAGGCGCGATCCGACGGCTCGTTCGCCGTCCAGCGCGCGCCCCACGCCATCCACGCCGTCATCGCGCCCGGCGGCGCCTACCGCATCTACCCGGAGCCGGACACCGGCATCGTCTGGGCCCGTTCCGACCAGGGTCTCGTGCGCGTCGAGCGCGCCGCCTACGACCGCCGCCGCACGCCGCCGCGGCCGATCATCCGCCAGGTGCAGGCCGAGGGCCGGAGGGTCGCCGTGCCCCTCGGCGGGCTCGGCGACGGCGCCCGGCTGCCGCTGCGTTTCTCCCGCGAGGCGATGACGATCACCTACGCGGCCGCCGCGTTCGACGACCCGGCCTTCGAACGCTTCCAGACCCGGCTCATCGGCTTCAACGCCGCGTGGTCGGCCCCGACGGAAAAGACCGAGGCGGTCTACACCAACCTCGAGGGCGGGCCCTTCCGCTTCCAGGTGCGCACGCTTTATCCCGGCGGCGAGGTCAGCGAGCCCGTGGAACTCGCCTTCGTCGTCACGCCCCCCTGGCCCCGCTCCGCGGGCGCGTACGCCGCCTACCTCGTGCTCGGCCTCGGCGCGGTCGCCGGCTACATCCGCTGGCGGCTCGACGCCGTGCGGCGCGAACAGCAGCGGCTCCAGCGCCTCGTCGCGGCGCGCACCGCCGAGCTCGCCGTGGCCCGCGACCAGGCCGAGTCCGCCAACCGCGCCAAGAGCGTCTTCCTCGCGCACATGAGCCACGAGCTGCGCACCCCGCTCAACGGCATCATCGGCTACGCGCAGGTGCTGCTGCGCGACCCGGCGCTGTCCGGCCCGCAGCGCGAGCGCGTCGGCATCGTGCAGGCGAGCGGCCAGCATCTCCTGCGACTGATCAACGAGGTGCTTGATTTCTCCAAGATCGAGGCCGGCAAGATCGAGCGGCGCGACGTCACGTTCCACCCGGCCGCGCTCGCGCGCGAGCTCGCGGTCGTCCACGCCGCGGCGGCGCGCGAACGTCGCCTCGCGTTTCGCCTCGAGCTGCCGGCCGAGGCGGACGGCGCGGTGAACGGCGACGCCCAGAAGCTGCGCCAGATCCTCGACAACCTCCTCGCCAACGCCGTCAAGTTCACCCCGCAGGGAGCCGTCACGCTCGCGGTGACGCGCCACGCCGACCGGTGGGGCTTCGTCGTGACCGACACCGGGGTCGGGCTGACGCCCGCGGACCAGGCCCGGCTCTTCACGCCCTTCGAGCAGGCCGCCGCGCAGCCGGCCGGCGCCGCGGGCTCCGGGCTCGGGCTCGTCATCACGCGCCGCCTGGTCGAGCTGCTCGGCGGCGAGCTCCACCTGGACAGCGCCGCCGGCCGCGGCAGCCGCTTCAGCTTCGAGCTCGTGCTGCCGGCGGCGGACCCAGCCGCCGCCACCCCGCCGGCGGGAGCCACGGTGGGCTACGACGGCCCGCGCCGCCGCGTGCTCATCGTCGACGACCACGAAATCAACCGCCACGTCCTGGCCGATCTGCTCGCGCCGCTCGGTTTCGAGTGCATCGAGGCGCCCACGGCGGAGGACGCGCTCGCGACCCTCGCGGGCCAGCCGCCGCCCGACCTCGCCTTCATCGACGTGAAACTGCCGGGCATCGACGGGCTGGAACTCACGCGCCGCCTCCGCGCCCGCGCCCCGACCGCGGACCTCCCCATTGTGCTCACCTCCGCGTCGGTCCTCACCTTCGACCCCGCCGCCGCGCGCGCGGCCGGCACCGCGGAATTCCTCCCGAAGCCCTTCGCCGAAACCCAGCTCCTCGACCAGGTCGCCCGCCTGCTCGGCCTGACCTGGCGCCGCACCGCCCCGGAGGTTTGTCATATAATGTATGACAAACTTCCGCTCCCGGACGCCGTGCGGCAGCGCCTGTTCGCGGCGGCGGAGGGCGGTGACGTGGTTGCGCTGCGCGCGGAGTTGCGACGGGTGCGGGAGGAATCGCCGGCCCTGTCATCCGCCATCGAGCGGCTTGAATCGCTGGCGGCGACCTATCAGGTTGAGAAAATCCGCGACCTCCTGCGCCCCACCCCGACATGAAACGCCCGCCCACCCTCCTCGTCGTCGACGACACGCCGGCCAACCTCGGCCGGGTGCTGGAGAGCCTGGCCGGCGCCGGCTGGCGGGTGCTGGTGGCCGAAAGCGGCGCGCGGGCGCTGGAGCTGCTCGACCGCAGCCCGGTCGATCTCATCCTCCTCGACCTGGTGATGCCGGGCATGGACGGGCTCGCCGTCTGTGCGGCGGTGCGCGAGCGGCCGGGCGGCCGCGACCTGCCGGTCATCTTCCTCACCGCCGTCGACGCGCCCGAGCAGAAAGTGCGCGCGCTGGAGAACGGCGCGGTCGACTACCTCAGCAAGCCCGTGCACGTGCCCGAGGTGCTGGCGCGCGTGCGCACCCACCTCGAATTGAGCGCGGCCCGCGCCGCGCTCCAGGAACAGAACGAGCGGCTCGCCGCGGAGGTCGCGCTGCGGCTCGACGCCGAGAACCAGCTGGCGCAGTCGCTCGACCGCGCGCTGCTCATCGCCGACCGCGACGGCCGGCTCGTCTTCCAAACCCTGCGCGCCACGCAGCTGCTGCACAAGCACCTCGCCCACCACCAGCCCGGCCGGATGCCGCCGGAGTTGGTCGCCGGCGAGCGCTTCCAGAGCCCCGCGGGCGTCCTGCTCCTGCACCGCTTCACGGAGCGCGACGGCGACGCCCTCACCGTGCTGTACCTCGTGGAGGAGCATTCGCCCCCCGGGCCGGCGGAGTTGATCAACCTCGGGGTCACGCCGCGCCAGGCGGAGGTGCTCTACTGGATTGCGCAGGGCAAGACGAACGGCGAGATCGCCATCATCCTCGGCACGAGCCCGCGGACGGTCGAGAAGCACGTCGAGCAGCTGCTCGAGCGCCTGCAGGTGGAAAACCGCGTGGCGGCGGCCGCCGCGGCCAACGAGGTGCTGCGCCGCCCGCCGGGGCGCTGACATGCTCAGCGCGGCCGCGTGAGGGCAAAGAGCTCGCGCGTGGCGGTGTAGAGGTCGCCGCCCATGCGGCCGCTCGTGTCGAGCTTGCGCGGATCGATGTGCCCGTCGGCGCCGAGCACGGCGTCGGCGACATGCGCGTGCACGATGCGGCCGAACACGACGTTCGAGCCCTGCGGGCCCTCGCCAAAATCCACGATCCGGTCCACGCGGCACTCGAACGCCACCGGCGCCGCCGCCACCCGGGGCGGCCGCACCTTGATGGACGGCGCGGAGGCGATGCCGAATTTCTCGAACTCGCTCTCGCCGTGCGGCAGGGGCGCGGCGGTGAGGTTCATCGGCTCGGCCAGGGCGTGCGGCACGATGTTCACCACGAACTCCGGCACCGCGATGGCGTTGAGCACGCTGTCCTTCTTCTTCCCGTGCCGGTCGATCGCCCCGGAGAACATCAACGTCGGGGGCTTCGAGCAGACGCCCTGGAAAAAGGAGAAGGGCGCGAGGTTGGTCTTCCCCGCTGCGGAGATGGTCGACACCCACGCGATGGGCCGCGGGGTGATGGCATGGATCATCCACGCGTAGGCGTCGCGCGGCGGCAGGGTCTCAAAATCGAGCGTCATGCGGGAAAAGGAACCAATGCGCGCGCAAATGGCAAAGGCGCTCTGTCCGCACGGCGGGAGTGACCTCACGCCCCGGTCGAACGCCACCGAAGCGGCCGGGGTATAAAGCCCCTCCTACAGACGCACGCCATCACCGACGCTCAAAACAACCGGCGGCCCTTGGCCTCCGGCGGGAGCGTCACGCCGAGCATTGCCGCCAGGGTCGGCGCGAGGTCCTCGACGGCGACCTGCTCGGGATGCATCCCGGGTTTCACGCCGGCGCCGTAGAACGCCAGCGGCACGTGGGTGTCGTATTCGTAGGGCGTGCCGTGGGTCGTACCGGCGGCCCGGCTGATGTAGCCGCGCTTTTCGACGAAGAGGACGTCGGCACTGCGGGGCGGATAGTAGCTCAGGCGGGTCATTTCCCCGAACTCGTCCAAGGGCGCCGCGCCCGTCAGCTGCGCCCGTGTGTAGGCGGCGGCGACTTCCGGGTCGGCCAGGAGCGCCGCGCGCAATGCGTCCGCCACGCGGTCCAGTGCGAGCCCCTTCGCCGCCAGCGCGGCGGGATTCACGTGGTAGCTCGAGTTGTCGCGCACGCACCAGTAGAGCCCGTCGGCCAGCGGGCCGAAGGCCTGGTCGAGCCGCGACGCGACGTGGTCGTCCAGCCGCTTGAGGTCGATGCGCCCGGCGGACCCGGGGCCCTGTTCCGCCACGATCCGCTCCGGCAGCGGCAGCACGCCGTGATCCGCGACCAGCACGACGACATAGTGGTCCGCCCCGACGCGGCGGTCGAGGAAGGTGAAGAACTCCGCCAGCGTGCGGTCGAGTCGCACGTACGAATCCATCACCTCGTGGCTGAACGGGCCGTACGCGTGGCCGGCCTTGTCCGTCTGCGAGAAGCCGATGCAGAGCAAGTCCGGCACGTCGTCGGCCCCGAGTTGCTCGTGCTCGACGAGGCGCTCGGCCATGTCCTCGACCAGGTCGTTGTTCCAGGGGGTGTGGTCGAAGGCGTCGAAATACGCGCCGGTCGCGGTGCTCTTCCCGCCGGTGACGACCTTCGGCAGCGTGATGCCCAGGCCGTCCTCGACCTGCTCGCCCGGCGCATCGTCCGGGCCCTGCACGCGATCGTAAACCTCGACGGGCAGCAGCCGGTCCCAGGTCTGGCCAAAATGCTGCGCCGCCCCCCGCTCGCGGTTGAACTGCTCCACCCACGCCGGGAGCTCCTTCCGGTAGTAGGTCGACGTGACGAAGCGGCCCTCCTCGGTCCAATACGCGTCGTCGGCGTGCGGTCCGCTCATGAGGATCGCGGCGCGGTCCTTGTCGGCGACGCCGAACACCTGCGCGGCGGCGCCGTAGCGCTCCTTGAGGCGGTCGCCGACCGTCACGCCGAGGAAGTTGCGCGGGGACCGGCCGGCGCGCGCCTCGAGCACGCCGCCCGGCGAGCGGTTGGCGCGCGGCGGCAGGCCCACGAGCGGCGCCGTGTGGTCCTCGAGGGCGTTGCCCTGGACGTAGGTCGTGCGGTCCAGCCATTCGTTGCCGATGATGCCGTGCACGTTGGCGTGCACGCCGCTGAGGATCGTCGCGTGCCCCGGCGCCGTCTTGGTGATGGCGTGCCGGTAGTGGCACGCCGTGAAGTCGGCGCCCTGCTCGATCAAGCGCTGGAACCCGCCGGCGCCGAAATACGGCCGGAAGCGGTCGAGGTAGTCGGCGCGCATCTGGTCGACGGAAATCACCACGGCCAGCCGCGGCGGGGCGGGCGGCTCCGCCGCCACGCCGGCGGACCACAGCGCGAGGCCCCCGGCGAGGCCCAGCCAGCGCGCGCCGCACCACCGGCGGGAAAGCGAGGCGTTCACGACGCCGGCTTCCGGTCGAGCTCGGCCGCGAGGTCGAGCACGTCCCGGAGGAATCCCGCCGGGAGCACTTCGTTTTCCGGGTGCGGCCACTTGGCCGGATCGTCGTTGAACGGCCGGAGATAATTCACGCCCGCCCTGAGGCTGCCGCCGTTGGGCGCGGTGTAGTTCCAGAGATCGAGGCCGAGTTCCCGCGCGTAGCGGGCGACCTGCAGCTGGGCCTGGAGGTTGAAGCGGCTGTAGTGCAGCGCATCGACGCGCACGAGCTCCAGCGGCTGGCGCCCGTCGGCCGCGAACTGCCAGCCGATGCGCGCCTGGTCCTCCGCGCAGAGCCGGCGCGCGTCGTCGTCGCGCCCGAGGTAGCGGGCGATCCCGATCGCCTGCACCAGGAACCACGAGCCGTGGTTGTTCTTCGCCGCGTGTTCGGCGACCGCGGACTTGCCGGTTTCCAGCCAGCGGTAGAATTCGGTGAACCATTCCCGGACGGCGCGGTCCTCCGCGGGCGCCAGCGCGGGCGAGCCGTCGAGCAGCCGCAGGGCCGCACACAGGTCGGCGAAGGCGCGCGTGTCGAGCACGCCCGGGGCGTTGCCCAGGTTGTGGTTGTGGCCGAGCCGCACCTGCGCGTAGTCGAGCGCCGGCTTCATGCGGGTCGCCGGCGTGACAAACCAGGCGCGCAGCCACTCGCCGGCGCGCCGGGCATAGTCCTCGCGGTGCGTGCGCGACCAGCCGAGCGCCAGCGCGGTGACGCTGTCGGTCAGGTCGTCGATCTTCGGCCGGTCTCCGGCCGCCACCTGTTCCCGGTTGTGGTGCCCGTCCCGCCGGATGAACGGCAGGCCGTCGGGCTTCGTCGGGTCGGGCCAATAATAGCGGGCATAGCTGACGTAGTCGTGCGCGTCGCCCGTCGGCGACGGCTTGGCCTTGTCGACGACGGTGACGATCTTCACCCGCAACGCCGCGTCGGCCTGGGCGACGATCGCCGGCTCGTCGAGTCCCGGCGCCTGTTGGAGCAGCTGGTGCGCTTCGGTCGCGGCCCGGCCTGTGCCCAGCATGAACCCGGCCCCGAGGCCGGCCAGCACCCAGCGCCATCCCCCACGTGCGAATTTCATCCCGTCACGCTACCGGCCGCGGGCGGTCGCGCAAGGGCGACCTGCCGCCGACACCCAATTGTCGCGGACGCACGCCGCCGTTTGCGAACGGGGAAATTCTGGCGACGGTTCGGCCCATGACCATCACCACGCTCAGCGCTCCCCCCCGGTCCGCGGGCCCCGACGATGCCGGGCTGCTCGACGCGTACTCGGACGCCGTCAGCACCACCGTCACCCGGGCCGGCGCCGCCGTCGTGCACCTCGAGGTCGAGGCGAAGCGCGGCTCGGCCCAGGAGCCCGGGGGCGGCAGCGGGTCGGGTTTCTTCCTCTCGCCCGACGGCTACGCGCTCACCAACAGCCACGTCGTGCACGGCGCCACGCGGGTGCAGGCACACCTCGCCGACGGCCGCCGCCTCGCGGCGGACCTCGTGGGCGAGGATCCGCACACGGACCTCGCGGTCGTGCGCGTCAGCAGCGAGGCCGTGCCCTGCCTGCCGCTGGCGGATTCCGACGGTGTGCGGCCCGGCCAGATCGCCATCGCGCTGGGCAGCCCGATGGGGTTCCAGCAGACGGTCACGGCCGGCATCGTCAGCGGCCTCGGGCGCTCGCTGCGCACGCAGACCGGGCGCACGATCGACAACATCATCCAGACCGACGCGGCGCTGAATCCCGGCAACTCCGGCGGTCCGCTGCTCAACAGCCGCGGCGAGGTCATCGGCGTGAACACCGCCATCATCCGGCCGGCGCAGGGCATCTGCTTCGCCATCGCCAGCAACCTCGCCCGCTGGGTGGCGGGCTGGCTGATCAAGGACGGGCGCGTCCGCCGCAGCTACCTCGGCGTCGGCGGCCAGACCGTGCCGCTGCTGCGGGCCGTCGTGCGCACCTATCACCTGGAGCAGCCGACCGGCGTGATGGCGATGGGCGTGAGCGCGGGCAGCCCCGCGGCGTTCGCCGGCCTCCGCGAGGGCGACATCATCATCGCCCTCAACGCGTCGCCCGTGCGCACGATCACCGACCTGCACCAGCTGTTGACGGCCGACCTGATCGACCTGCCGGCCAACCTCACCGTCCTCCGCCACACCGAGCGCCTGGTGCTCCCGGTGCGGCCGGCAGAAATGCCGGCCGGGTGAGCCAGAGCTCACCCGGCAAGGCCCAAATTCCAAGTGCCAAACGCCAAAAAGGACGCCGGGCCGATGCTTTGGCGTTTGGCGCTTGGACCTTTGTGATTTGCCGGCGGCTTCCGCCGGACGTCACTCCGCCTTGAAGCCCTTGCCGGTGGCGGCCCAGTAGATGCCGCCGTAGATGTGGTGCATGAAATTCGGGTCGCTGTAGGTCGCGGGGATGTGGCCGAGCGCGGTGTAGAAGGCGCGGCCGCCGTCGTACTCGTGGTACCAGGCGATCGGGTGGAAGGCGCCCATGCCGTCGCCCTTGGCGCGCGCACCCCAGTCGGCGTGCGTGTTGTACGTGGACTCGTCGACGGCCAGGAGGAACTTCAGGTCGTCGGCCTTCGGCGCGCCGAACTCGTACCATTCCTCGGTGAAGAGGAAGCGCTTGGCGAAGCGGTCCATGCCGGGGAAGTTGTAGTCGAGGACCTTCAGCGTCGCGGTCTGCGGCACCGGGTGGATGTGGAAATTGTAGCCCACCATCTTGGCGAACCACGCCCAGTCGTACTCGGTGTCGGCGCCGCCGCTGTGGATGCCGACGAAGCCGCCGCCCGCCTTGATGAAGCGCTCGAAGGCCGCCTGCTGCTCGTCGTTCAGGATGTCGCCCGTGGTGCAGAGGAAGATGACGACCTTGTACTTCGCCAGCTCCTTGTCGTTCATCACGCGGTTGGCGTCCTCGGTCCAGAAGACCTCGAAGTCGTGCAGCTGGCCGAGCTGGCGGATGGCGGTGACGCCGGCGTTGATGGATTCGTGATGCCAGCCGGCGGTCTTGGAGAAGAGCAGGGCTTTGAACTGCTCGGCGTGGGCGGCAAGGCCCGCGACCAGACTGGCGGTGGCGACGGCAAGGAACCGGAGGGATTTCATGGGGAGGGGGTGGTGGGAGTTTTTCACCATGCCCAATTTGCGCCGCAACGCAACGGCGCGAAGACGCCCCAGCCGCGGCGCCCGGCCAGGCGCCCGCCGCCCCAGACCGAGGGCGGCGCGGTCAAGACCGGCCCGTCGCGGACGCGAGATGATCGGTGAGCCGGTCGAGCGTGCCACCCCAGCCCATCGTCATGCTGTCGCGGCCGTTTTCAAAGGTGCGCCGCTCGGCCTCGCTGGCGTCGAAAGGCGTCCAGTGGATGGTGACCGTGGTCTTCCCGCCGGATTCGGCGAAGGTGACGACCGTGAGCATCTCGCGCGGCCAGGGATCCGACGTGAACGGATGGCTCACCACGCCGCCCTGCGGATCCGAAAACGAGTTGATCCAGACGAGCTTCAGCGGCGGCACGATTTCGCGGTAGGCGAAGCGGCCCCACATCTCCCTCCCGTCGGGCAATTCCGACCGGTAGTGAAACAAGCCGCCCGGCCGCAGATCGAGCCGGGCCTGGGACATCCTGAACCCCCTCGCGCCGAACCACGCCATCAGGTGCTCGCGTTCGGTCCAGGCGCGCCAGACGAGGTCGCGGGGCGCGGCGAACTCGCGCACGATGACGAACGGCTTGGTCTGCAGGCCGGCCACGTACTCGGCGGCGCGCTCGAGCGTCTGCTTGCCGCCCTCGATCGCCCCGTAGTCGCGCACCACGCGGTCGCGCGCCTCCTTCGACGGGAAAACCATGCGGCCGACCAGGCGCGTCTTCCCTCCGTCCACCGTCTCGAAGGTCCAGGTGGCGGTGAAGGTCGCGCCCCGGCGGTCGTCCTCGAGGTCGTCGCTCCCGCCCCCGTGGCGGTAGGTGATGCGTTCCAGCGGGACGATCTCGAGGAACCTGCTCTTGTTCGGGTAGTCCGTGCCGTCGGGACCGTGCATCACGTGCTCCCAGTAGCCGCCGACGCGGAACTCGTGCCGCTTCGTCGTGGTGGTGAAGCCCCGCGGCCCCCACCAGTGGGCCACGTGCTGCGGGTCGGCCCAAGCCTGCCACACGAGTTCGCGCGGGGCAAAGAGGACGCGGGAAATGACAATTTCGCGATCGGAGGATTCGAGGGGAGCATTCATGCGTGGAGGGGGAAAGGTGCCGCCAATTCAACGAGCGGGTCGGGGCGTTGCGGACCTTGGCCGGTCGAGTTCGGCCGCGAGGCGGTCCAGATTCTGTTCGTTGGCGGGCCGGACGAAATCGCGCACCCGCCCGGCCTCCGCGGGATCGTCGAACCGCATGTGCCACTCGAGGTCCGTCCGGCCACCCCGCTCGCGCAGGGTGACCGTGAGCGTGAAATCGTGTCCCGGCTGCACGTGGCGGATCGCAATCCGCGCCGGCGGGACGATTTCGGCGAACACGTGGTGCATGGCGTAGGCGGCGCCGTCGGATCCGCGCATCGTGAAGCGCCATTCGCCGCCCGGCCGGAAATCGAACGCGTGAAACTCATTGGTGAATCCCGCCGGCCCCCACCAGCGCGCCAGCCGGTGCGGATCGGCGAACGCCGCGAAGACCCTCGCCGCCGCCGCCGGCAGCTCACGCCGGTGCACAAAGACGCCCGCGGCGTCGCCCGGTTCAGCGCGAATTGCGGGCATGGGATTTTGCGCCGGCGACCGGCTTGGCGGCCTGTAGCGTCTTCAGGTAGTCCTCGAGCCGGTCGAGGCTTTCCTCCCAGTGGCGCCGGTACTGCTCGATCCAGGCGTTCGCCTCCTTCATCGGCGCCGCCTGGATGCGGCACGGGCGCCATTGCGCCTCGCGCCCGCGCTCGATGAGGCCGCTGCGCTCGAGCACCCGCAGGTGCTTCGAGATCGCCGGCAGGCTCATGTCGTGCGGCTCCGCCAGTTCCGTCACCGAGCGCGTCCCGCTCGCCAGCCGCTCCAGGATCGCCCGGCGCGTGGGGTCCGCGAGCGCGGCAAAGACCTGGCTGAGACGATCGGGGGACATGGCGTTCTCGTATTTAACCTTCTGGTTAAATAGAATTCGTCCGCCGTCAAGTTCTGTTTGTGGCGGGGCGCTGACGCCGGATGGCTCCGCTGCTCCTTCGCGCAGTCGTCCGGGGGTCGGCGACCCCGGACGACAGAATGTGGCGGCCGCCTAGGCGTCGTTGCGGCTGCGCGCGCGCGACGGATTTCGGCGGGCGCACGCCAGCACCGCGAGGTTCGCGAGGACAAACCATTCGCTGACCGCGCCGCCGCCGCCATAGCCGTTCGCGGTGCCGCCGGACAGCACGGACAGGACGGCCGCATTGCTGGTCGTGGATCCAGCGCTGTTGGTTGCCACCACGGTGTAACTGCCGGCGTCCGCCGGCTGCACGGGGCCAAGGCTCAGGGTGTTGCCGGTCCGGCCCGCGAGAAGGGTCGTGCCCTTGTACCATTGGTAGGTTGGCGCCGGATCACCCGTCGCCGTGGCCGTGAAGGTGACCGTATCGCCGGCATTGACCGACGCGCCCACCGGCTGGATCGTGAACACGGGGCCGGCCGTGTCCGCGGTGACCACGGCAAATCCGACCTGCTCGACCCCTCGCCCGATCGCACCGGTGCCGGTGACGAGCATCCGGCCGTCGTCCATCGGATGCGCGCCGGTGCCGAAGGCCTCCAAGACGGAGAATGCGCCGTCCATGTGCCCGTCCGGATGCAGACGGACGAGGCGCAGGCGCGAGGCGCCACCGGGGGTGGAAAAGGCGCCACCGGCGACGACCTTCCCGTCCGGTTGCACGGCCAGGTTGATGACCGAATCGGCAAAGCCCGCGCCGGGATCGAAGCCGCGGTCGAGGGAACCGTTCGATTCCAGGCGCGCAATACTCCGGCGGCTGACGCCGTCGTAGGTGGTGAAATCCCCGCCGGCGACAATCCTCCGGTCCGGCTGGACCGCGAGGGTCTCAACGATGCCGCTGTTCCCGAGGATGCCGTCGAAGGTGAACCCCTGGCCCGGCGCGAAGGTGGGGTCGAGCGAACCGTCGGCATTCAGCCGCGCGATGGCGCGACGGGACGTGCCGTCGAAGTGGACGAAGGCCCCGCCCGCGACGATCTTGCCGTCGGCCTGCACGGCCAGCGCCAGGACCGGGCTGTCGAAGCCGGCGCCGGGATTGAACGCGGTGTCCAGCGAGCCATCGGGGTTCAACCGCGCGATACCGGCGCGGGGCGCGCCCTGGTATTGGGTGAAATTGCCCGCGACGACGATCTTCCCGTCGGCCTGCAGCGCGACGGCGAAGAAGAGCGAGCCGTCGAAGCCGGAGCCGACGGGGATGAACGATTCATCCAGCGAACCGTCGGGATTCAACCGCGCGATGCCGTTCGCGGGCCTGCCGTCGTAGTGGGTGAAGCCGCCAATCACGACGATCTTCCCGTCGGGCTGCACCGCGAAGCGGCTGACGATGTCGGCGTCGAATCCGGATCCGGACGGCGCGAAGGTCGGGTCGAGCGTACCATCGCCGTTCAACCGGGCGATGCCGGTGCGCGGCACGCCGTTCGCGAAACCCAGGAACCCGGCCACGAGGATCTTGCCGCCTTCGACCGCGGCCGCGGCGAGCGTACCTGCCGGCCCCCGGAACGGTCCGGTCGCCAGCGGGTCGGGCGGGCCGAACGCGGTCAGGCGGGCGACATCGATCGCGGCCTGGTTATTGAGGGTGGTGAATTCCCCGCCCGCGACAATCCGGCCGTCCGTCAGCAGCGCGAGGGAGGAGACCATGGCATCGCCTCCGCTCCGCCCGAATCCCGCGCCGGGGTTGAACGCGGTGTCGACGGTCCCGTTCGGATTCACGCGCACGATGCTGCCGCTGGCCGTGCCGTTGAAATTCGCGAAGTTCCCGCCCACGACGATCCGCCCGTCGGGCTGGAGCGCGAGCGACAGGATCTGGGCGCTGTCGCCCGCGGTCCCCGGATCGAAGGCGGCATCGGTCGTCCCATCCGGGTTCAGCCGGGTGAGGCCCCGGCGCGCCACACCGTTGAACGCCGGGAAGATTCCCGCCACGACGATCCGGCGATCCTGCTGGATCGCCAGGGCGAAAACCCCGTTGGTCCCGGCGCTGGTGGCGGAGCCGCCCCGGGCGCTGAACGTCGGGTCGAGCGCGCCAATCGAACTCAAACGCACCAGATCCTGACAGGCTGCGCCGGCATAACTGTCGAAGGAGCCGCCGACCACGATCTTCCCGTCGGCCTGCACCGCGACCGCGCGAATGGCCGGGCGGCTGTCCGCACTGCGGCCAAAGCCGGGGCCGACGCTGAACGTCACATCCAGGGAGCCGTGGCCGTCCAATCGCACCAGGCCGCGGGCCGGCGTGCCGTTGAAGCGGGTGAAATCGCCGCCGACGATGATCCGGCCGTCGGTCTGGAGCGCGAGCGACTGGACCGCGTTGTCGAAACCGGCCCCCGGATCGAAGGTGGCGTCGAGCGTGCCGTCCGCATCCAGTCGCGCGATGCCCACCCGGGCCGCGCCGTTGAAGGTCGTGAAGTTCCCCGCCACGACGATCCTGCCGTCCGCCTGCACGGCGACCGCAGCGATCTCGCCATCGCAGCCGCCCTCGGGATTGAAGGCCGGGTCGATCGTGCCATCCGTCCGGTATTTCGCCACGGCAAGATGCGACTGGCCGGCGATCGTCGAGAATCGCCCGACGACGACGAAACCTCCGTCGGGCGTCGCGGCCACCGCCCGGACGACCCCGCTCCCCGCCTCCAGTCGGGTGGTGAAATTGCGATCCGCGCGAAAGACGTCGCCGGAGCCCGGCGCCGTGACCGCCCGCGGCAACGCCGGGGTCGCCGCGTCGGCGTCGCGTTCCCACGTCGTGGGCTGGAACGAGGTGCTGGCTTCGGCCGCCAAGGCGAGGGAGCCGAGGCCGAGGAGGAAAGGGAGCCACCGGGAGAAGGGAGCCCCATGGATAGTTTCGCGCATGAATGGTGAGGAAGGATGGTCGCCGCGCCCAAGGGCGTCGGAAGCGGACGGCCAAGGGAGGAACGATTGGACCGATTTCTAACGGGGTTTGGTAACGGACCCGTTACCGTCCGCGGTCTGCGCCGTGCGTGGCGGGCGCACGGCACCGCCGGCTCCGTTCGCGCCGCCGGCCGCGGACGCTGCCCGGGCCGCGGCACCCAGTGGGGTTGCCGTCGGCACCAAAGGCGCCAAGCTGGTGTCTTCCTTCCCTTCCCCATGAACCTCCGCCCCCTGCCCGTCCTGTTCGCGCTGTCCTTCGCCCACGCGGCCTTTGCCGCCGAGCCGCCTCCGACCGATCCCGTCGTCTTCGACCATGCCAAGGTCGACGCGGCCTTCGCCAAGGGCCTGCCGCTCCTCATCAACCGCAGCTACAAGCTCATGACCGGACACCGCGTGGTGCCGGGCGTCGTGGAGGTGCATGAGCACGACACCGACATCCTCTATTTCACCGCGGGCGCCGCGACGTTCGTGACGGGCGGCGCCACCGTGGAGGCCAAGCCGACCGCCGGCGACGCGAGCGAGATCCGCGCCAAGGCGATCACCGGCGGCACGGAGCACCACGTGGGGCCCGGCGACATAGTCGTCGTGCCCAAGGGCGTGCCGCACTGGTTCAAGGAGGTCTCCGGGACCTGCCTCTACCTCGTCGTCAAGGTGACCGAGTGAACCGCGGCCGGCTCAGCGCGCGTACGCCGGGTCGAGCTCGAGGCGGAAGTAGTCGCGGGCGTTGCCGAAGCAGATGTTCTTCACCATGCCGCCGACGAGCTGCCGGTCGTCCGGCAGTTCGCCGCGCGCCATGTCCGCGCCGAGCAGGTTGCAGAGCACGCGGCGGAAGTACTCGTGCCGCGGATAGCTGAGGAAGCTGCGCGAATCGGTGAGCATGCCGACGAAGCGGCTGAGCAGGCCGAGATTGGACAGCGCGTTCATCTGCCACTCCATCGCCTCCTTCTGGTCGAGGAACCACCAGCCGGACCCGAACTGCAGCTTGCCGGGGATCGTGCCGTCCTGGAAATTGCCGATCATCGTCCCGAAGGCGTAGTTGTCCGCCGGGTTCAGGTTGTAGAGCACGGTGCGCGGGAGCTCGTCGCTCGCGTCGAGCAGGTCGAGGTAGCGCGAGAGCGCGCGGGTCTGCGCGAAGTCCCCGATCGAATCGAAGCCGGTGTCGGGCCCGAGCTTCGCGAGCAGGCGCGTGTTGTTGTGCCGCCGGCCGCCGCGGTGGAGCTGCTTGGTCCAGCCGCGCCGGGCGTCCCAGCGGCCGAACTCGAGCATCATGACCGCGGCGACCTTGGCCGCCGCCGCGGGCGCGGCGGCGCGGCCCCGGCGCGCGGCGCCG
>CAYMSE010000295.1:0-5987 GCA_964392935.1 uncultured Oleiharenicola sp. | reverse complement strand
AGCGTCTTCTTGCTCATGCCGAGCTCGGTGGCGAGGTCGTCCATGGTGCAGGCGCAGTAGCCGTGCACGAAGAAGTGCTCGCGCGCCTGGCGGACGATGCGGTCGACGACGGGGTCGGCAGGCGCGGGCGGAAGGGAAGGGGCGGCGGTCATTGGAAGCGCAGGAAACTCTTAAGGTATTTTAAGTTTCCAACGTCAAGCGGCGAATTTCCGGCGGCGCAGTTGCCATGAGTCGGCCACCGCCTACGGTGCCCGCATGCCCGTGCAGTCCAGCAACTTCAAGGCGGAGGTCGCCACCCTCCTGGCGAACAAGGACCTCGCGGCCGTGAAGACGCGGCTCGCCCAGTGGCTGCCGGCGGACGTGGCCCCGATTCTATCGGAGCTTCCGGTCGAACTGCTCGCGACGCTGTTCCGCGGCTGCTCGCGCGAGTTGGCGGCGGCGGTGTTTTCCTACCTCGAGCATCCCGCGAAGCGGAAGCTGCTGAAGACGCTGACGCAGCCGCAGGCGGCGGAACTGCTCAACGCGCTGCCGCCCGACGACCGCACGGCCTTCCTCAACGAGCTGCCGCTCGACCTCGCGATGCAGCTGATTTCGCTGCTCAATCCCGAGGAGCGGAAGGTCACCCAGGACCTGATGGCCTACCCGGAGCACAGCGTCGGACGCATGATGACGCTGGACTACGTGGCGGTGCGGCCCGAGTGGACGGTCCGCGAGTCGCTGGACTACATCCGCGAGCACGGCTACGACCGCGAGACGCTGAACATGGTGTACGTGACCGACGCCCATGGCGTGCTGCTCGACGACATCCGCGTGCGCCGCTTCCTGCTCGCGGCGCCCGAGACGAAGGTCAGCGCGCTGATGGACGGCAACTTTGCGACGCTCGAGCCGACGGACGACCGGGAGAAGGCGCTCGGGGTCTTTCGCAAGTACGACCGCGTGGCGCTGCCGGTCACCGGCCCCGACCGGCGGCTCATCGGGATCGTCACGGCGGACGACATGCTCGACGTCGCCGCGGAGGAGGCCACCGAGGACATCCAAAAGCTCGGTGGTAGCGAGGCGCTGGACGAGCCCTACACGACGATCGCGCTGACCAAGATGGTGAAGAAGCGCGCCGGCTGGCTGGTCGTGCTGTTCCTGGGCGAGATGCTGACGGCGACGGCGATGAGTTATTTCGAGGACGAGATCGCCAAGGCGGTCGTGCTGGCGCTGTTCGTGCCGCTGATCATCAGCTCGGGCGGCAACGCGGGCTCGCAGGCGGCGACGCTGGTGATCCGCGCGCTCGCGCTCGGGGAGTTCCGGCTGCGCGACTGGTGGCGCGTGATGCGGCGCGAGCTGGCGGCGGGCCTCATGCTCGGGGCGATCCTCGGCGCGATCGGGTTCATCCGCATCGTGCTCTGGGCGCAGTTCAGCGGCATCTACGGCGAGCACTACCTGCTCGTCGCCTCCACGGTGGGCGTCTCGCTCGTCGGCATCGTGCTGTGGGGCTCGCTGATGGGCTCCATGCTGCCGCTGATCCTGAAGCGGCTCGGCTTCGACCCCGCCACGTCGAGCGCGCCGTTCGTGGCCACGCTCGTGGACGTCACTGGCCTGATCATCTATTTCACGGTGGCGTTCTTCATCCTCCGCGGCTCGCTGCTGTGACGACGGAGGGCAGGCGGGCGCAGCCGGTGCTGCTGTTTGACGGCGAATGCGGCCTGTGCCAGCGGATCGTGCGCCTGCTGCTGCGGGCGGACCGGGCCGGCCGGCTGAAATTCGCGCCCCTGCAGGGCGCGGCGGCCCAGGCGTGGCTGCGGGCGCACGGCCTGCCGACGGCGGATTTCGAGTCGATCGTATTCGTGCCCGACTGGGGAGATACGGGGCGCGGCGGGTTCCTGCTGCGCACCGACGCCGCGCTGGCGGCGGCGCGGATCGCGGGCGGCCCGTGGCGGTTCGTCACGTGGACGTGCGTGCTGCCGCGTCGTTGGCGCGACGCGGTCTACCGGCTGGTCGCCCGCCTGCGGTACGCGATCTTCGGCCGGTATCGGACGCAGCCACTGCCGCCGGAATGGGCCGGACGCTTCCTGTAGATTGGGCGTTCCGCCGGGCGAAATGAAAAAGGCCGGACGCGAGTCCGGCCTGGGAAGTTGCACGGGATCGTGCGGATTACTCGCGGCCGTAGCCGCCACCGCCGTCGCCACCGCCGCGATCGCCACGGTAACCGCCGCCGCCACCGCGATCCCCGCGATAGCCACCGCCGCCACCACGACCACCGCGGAAGCCACCGCCGCCGCGACCACCGCGACCGCCGCCGTAGCCGCCGCCGCCACCACCGAAGCCGCCGGAGCGCTGCGGGCGCTCCTCGCGCGGACGCGCGATGTTGACCGCCAGCGGGCGGTTCTCGAGCTGGTGACCATGGAACTTCTCCACGGCCTTCTGGGCCTCCTCGGGGCTGCCCATCGTCACAAAGGCAAAGCCCCGGGAGCGACCGGTGAACTTGTCGAAGATGATCTCGACGACGCTGACGGTACCGACCTGGCCGAACAGGGCTTCAAGATCCTGCGCGGTGCTGGCGAAGGGAAGATTCCCGACGTAGAGCTTGGAGTTGTCTGACATGTGATGATCTCGAGCTGATGCTGCTGCCTTGCCGCCCGTCCCCGGCTATCGGATTTCAAATCATCACTGAACACTGGCGCTCACCTGACAATTCTCCGTGGCGGTAGAATCTAACAAACAACCAACCCAACGGCGCCGAGGCTGCGCGGCGAGGCGGTTGACGCAAGCGATTATTGCCCCGTCGCCGCGCGGCCGGGGGCGCGGCGCGGCGCGGGCGGCGGGGCCGAACGGACCGGGAACAGATTACGTGCACCCGGCATCGGGCCACATACGGTGGCACCCTTCATGAGCGCCGTCCCCGCCGCCGCCGCCGCCCCCGCGCCCGACAACTGGCAGCTGGTCCGGCGCCTGTTCGGCCTGGCCTGGCGGTACCGCGGCCATTGCGTCGGCGTGCTCCTCATCCAGCTGGTGCTCCTCACGCTCGGCATCGGCGGCCTCAGCTTCACCGGCGCGGGCATCGACTACATCAAGCACCGGCTCACCGGGGCGCCGCTCGGCCGGCTGCACCTGCCGTTCGCGCTGCCGGAGAGCTGGCCGCCGGCGCACGTCCTGGCGCTGCTCGCCGGGCTCATCCTCGCCTTCGCGCTCGTGCGGGCGGTCCTCAACTACGTCTACGCCGTGTCGATCAACCGGCTGGTGCAGCAGAAGCTGGTCGTCGACCTGCGGGCCGAGGTGTACGACAAGCTGCAGCGGCTGAGCTTCCGTTTCTACGACGCGAACAGCACGGGCTCGATCATCACGCGCGTGACGAGCGACGTGCAGTCGGTGCGCATGTTCGTCGACCAGGTGATGATCCAGAGCGTGATCATGGGCATCTCGCTCACCGCCTACGTCGTGTACATGGCGAGCCTGAGCCCGTCGCTGACGCTGGCGTGCCTGGCGACCACGCCGCTGCTGTGGCTCATGTCGGCCTGGTTCTCGCGGAAGATCCAGCCGGCCTACGACCAGAACCGCAGGCTGGTCGACCGCCTGGTCGAGATCCTCGCGGAGAGCGTGGCCGGCGCGCAGGTCACCAAGGCCTTCGGCCGCGAGGCCGAGGCGCGGGCGAAGTTCGACGCGGCCAACCGCGCGTGCTTCGACCAGCAGCGGGACATCTTCTGGCGCATCAGCCTGTTCTCGCCGGCGATCGGCTTTCTCACGCGCATCAACATGATGGTGCTGCTCGGGTACGGCGGCTGGCTCGTGGCGCACGACCGGCTGCCGCTCGGTGCCGGCCTCGTCGTGTTCGCCGGCCTGCTCGAGCAGTTCTCCGGCCAGGTCAACAACGTCGCCAACATCGTGAACAGCGTGCAGCAGTCGCTGATCGGCGCGCGCCGCGTGTTCGAGATCCTCGACGCGCCGGTGGAGGTGCGCAACACGCCCGGCGCGCTGCGCCGGCCGAAGCTGGCGGGCGCGGTGAAATTTGAAGGTGTCTCCTTCGCCTACGACGGCGCCGAGGCGGTCGTCCGCGACATCGACCTCGAGGTGCGGCCCGGGCAGTGCGTCGCCATCCTCGGCGCCACCGGCGCCGGCAAGAGCGTGCTGATGAGCCTGATCCCGCGCTTCTTCGACCCGACCGCCGGGCGGCTGCTGCTCGACGGGCACGATGCGCGCACGCTGGACCTCGACGACCTGCGGCGGAACATCGGCATCGTCTTCCAGGAGAGCTTCCTGTTCTCCAACACGGTCGCGGCGAACATCGCCTTCGGCCACCCGGAGGCGACCCGCGCGCAGATCGAGCAGGCGGCCCGGATCGCCGCCGCGCACGACTTCATCACGGCGCTGCCGCAGGGCTACGACACGCTGCTCGGCGAGGGCGCGCAGACCCTGTCGGGCGGGCAGCGCCAGCGCCTCGCGATCGCGCGCGCCGTGCTGCTCGAGCCGGCCATCATGCTGCTCGACGACCCGACGGCCGCGATCGATAGCGAGACCGAGCACGAGATCTTCGCGGCACTCGACCGCGCCATCGCGGGGCGCACCACCTTCATCGTGGCGCACCGGCTCAGCACGCTGCGCCGGGCCGACTTCATCATCGTGCTGCAGGACGGCCGCATCGTGCAGCGCGGCACGCACGAGGAACTGATGCGCGTGTCGGGCCCGTACCTGCACGTTGCCGAGCTGCAGCTGGTCGACGCGCGCGAACTCCAGCGGCCGACGCGGCCGGGAGGCTCCCGATGAACGCGCGCATCCCGGTCGCCGACATCGGTCTCGTCCGCCGCGTCCGCGAGGACGAGGACGAGGCGCTGCAGCAGCCGCTCGAGTGGGGCCTGATCCGGCGGCTCTTCACCTACACGCGCCCGATCAAGGGCAAGGTCCTCGCGCTCGGCGGGCTCACCGCGATCCGCGCGGCGCAACTGCCGGCGCTGGGCTGGGCGATGGCGCTCATCATCAAGGGCCCCATCACCGCGCGCGACTACGCCGGCATCGTCCTCGGGGTGGCCGGCTACGGCGTCCTGGCGCTGAGCACGGACCTGCTCTTCCATTTCCGCCAGCGCTACGCGCTCGAGATCGGCGAGACGGTGGTGAACGGCCTGCGGGCCGACCTCTTCGCGCGCACGCAGCGCCAGCCGATGAGTTTCTTCCACCGGGTGAAGGTCGGGCGGATCATCGGGCGGGTGACGAGCGACGTGGAGGCGGTGCGCACCGGCATCCAGGACGTGCTGTTCGTGAGCGTGATCCAGTTCGGGTCCATGGTGTTCTCCGCGGCGGTGATGCTCTGGAGCGACTGGGTGCTCTTCCTCGTCGTGCTCGCGCTCGCGCCGGTGCTCTGGCTGATGAACCGGCATTTCCGGGTGAAGCTCAGCCAGCACACCCGCGCCTCGCAGGAGAGCTTCAGCCGGGTGACGGCGACGCTCGCGGAATCCGTCGGCGGCATCCGCGTGACGCAGGGCTTCGTGCGGCAGGAGACGAACGCCGGCCTGTTCCGCCGGTTGCTGGCGGACCACGCGCGCTACAACATCGCGCTGGCGCGCACCTCGGCGATCCTTACGCCGCTGCTCGAGCTCAACAGCCAGTTCTTCGTGGCGGTGCTGCTGCTGTTCGGCGGCTGGCGCGTCTTCCACGGCCAGATGGAAATCGGCAGCCTCATCACCTTCTTCCTGCTCGCGAACCAGTTCTTCGCGCCGATCTCGATCATCGGCAACCAGTACAACCAGGCGCTGATCGCCATGGCCGGCGCGGAGCGCGTGTTCCGCCTCATCGACGTGAAGCCCGACTGGGAGGACGATCCGGCGGCGACTCCGCTGCCCGATCCGCGGGCGGCGGCGGCGGCGCGGCCGCCGCAAGGTCCAAGTGCCGAGGTCCAGGTGCCAAATGACACGGGCGGGTCCGTTTCGGCCCCTGGCACTTGGAACCTGGAACTTGGACCTTCGCCGACCGGCGTCCGCGTCGAGTTTCGCGACGTCACCTTCGGGTAC
>CAYMSE010000294.1:0-2665 GCA_964392935.1 uncultured Oleiharenicola sp. | reverse complement strand
CCACTTCGTGACTTGATCGAGGAAATAGCGATCGTGGGTGACGAGGATCACGCACCCGGGGAAGTTCTCCAGGTGATGCTGCAGCCAAGCGACGCTTTCAGCGTCGAGGTGGTTGGTCGGTTCGTCGAGCAGCAGCATGTCGGGCTTCGACAGAAGCAGCCGGCAGAGTGCGACGCGGCGGCGTTCCCCGCCCGACAATTTCGTCACTTCCGCATCATCCGCCGGACAACGCAGCGCGTCCATCGCCATCTCGATCTTCGAGTCGATATCCCAAGCATCGGCGGCGTCGATCTTCTCCTGCAACGTCGTCATCTCGGTCATGAGGTCGTCGGTATAATCCTCCGCGACCTTCATGCTGACCTCGTTGAAGCGCGTAACGAGCTGCTTCTCCTCGCACCAGGCCTCGACATTCTCGCGCACGCTGAGCTTGGGATCGATCTGCGGCTCCTGCTCGAGATAGCCCATCTTGGTGCCGGACATGGCGAAGGCTTCGCCGGTGAAGTCCTTGTCCATCCCGGCCATGATCTTCATCAGCGTCGACTTGCCCGAGCCGTTGACGCCGACGACGCCGATCTTGGCGTCCGGGAAGAAGGACAGCCAGATGTTCTCGAACACCTTCTTCCCGCCCGGATAGGCCTTGGTCAGGCCCTGCATGGTGAAGATGTATTGCGACGGTTGCGCGGCCATGGGGTCTCGAAGCTTTGAGGAAAAGAAGGGAGGGCGTGCTTTTAGCCACGCCCTCCCCGCGCCGTCCATAGTAACGTGCGCAAACGCCCTAGTGAGCGCCCGGCCCCAGATATTGGGCGAGGAAAGCTTCCATCTCGCGCAAGGTCTGCACGCGGGTCGGGCCAGCTGACAGGTTGTGATCTTCGCCCTGAAGTATGACGAGCCGGAAGTTTTTGCCCGCCGCCTGCAGACGATCCGCCATTTCACGCGATTGCGCGATCGGCACGGTCGTATCCTGGTCGCCGTGGATGAGCAGGATTGGCGCTCGGACATTCGCCGCGAGATTAGCCGGCGAGATGGCCCGCAAGTGCTCGCGATCAGCGCGCGGATCGCCAATCGACAGACGCCACCAATCCGCCGAACCGCTCGTCGGCGAGTCGGCATCTTCGTCCAGCATCATCGGAAGATCCGACACGCCGGCGATGCTGATGGCGCAAGCGAATTTGTCCGGAGTCAACGTGGCGCCAGCGAGCGCCGCATAACCTCCGTAAGAGCCTCCGACGATGCACACACGATGCGGGTCGACAATGCCTTGCCGGACCAGCGCGTCGACACCGTCGAGGACGTCGGTCTGCATGACGCCGTCGCCCCAATTCCCGCGGCCGGCGGTGAACCATTGACGTCCATAGCCGGCGGAACCGCGGAAATTGACCTGGAGCACCGCATAGCCGCGGGAGACGAAGAAGGCTGCAAACGGATCGAAGCCAAACGTGTCGCGGGCGTGCGGTCCGCCATGCACGAAGAGCACAAGCGGCAGGTTGCGTCCATTCTGCACGGGAAGATGCAGGTACGCCGGAATCCGCGTGCCATCGCGGGCAGGAAACGTGATCTCTTCGCGCAACCCGAAATTAGCGCCAGTCAATTCGGGATATCGCAATCCGACTTGCAGCAGCTGCTCATGCGCGGGATCGAGAATGTAGTAGCCGCCGCCGTCGCTCGCGGTTTCGCCGTAGACCAGATATTTCGAGCGATCGCGCGACCATTCCATGATCGTTCCATAGCCGTCGCTGAAGAGCTCATCGACCATTTGCTGGGCGCTCTGGAGTTCTGGGTCAAAAAAGCGCGTCTTGACGAAATCTTCCTCCCAGCAAACGCCGGCGACCTGCGACTTCCATCGATCGTACCGCGTACAATTCGACTCCGGGTGCTCAGGCATTAGATCGTCGTTCGTGGAGGGTGCATTCGGATTGATCGCGACGAGATGCCAGTCGTTCTCGACGTCCGGTAACGAAACCACAAACCGCCCATCCGGCATGAAACCATGCATGCCCGGAGACGAACCCGTTTCCTCCTGGCCCTCTCGCAGCAGTGTTGGATGCCCGCCCGAATAGATGAAAAGGCCCCAATGATTGGTGCGGTCGTCACTATCCGTCCGCGCGACGATTTCGCCGCGCGCGTTCAGCAGATAGCCGTCCGCCTTCTCGCCATCGCCGCGCGACGCCAGAGTGGAACGGCCATTTTCAAGATTGGCTCGGTAGATCACTAGCCGGTGGCTGCTTCCCTCCGTCAAATAGGCGGGCATCCGCCCATAGCCCGGGTCTCCCTCAATCGGCGACACGATCCAAGCAAGTCCGCCGTTGATGTTGGCGTTCGGAATGTCCTGAAGCATGAACACCTGCCGATGCGAGCGCAGCGAATAGACGCCAATCCGCGTGTAATGCACCAATGTCTGCCCGCGGACATACACGCCCATTCCGCCGGTCGCTTGTGTGCTCCGCACTGTGAACGTCACGTGTTCGTCGTCGGCCCAGCCCACGCCAAGCAGGCGGTTCGGAGACTCGATCCGCGCCGCGTAGACGGATTGCTGCGTATCGAGGTCGATGATGCGAAATGCGGTCGCCGTCGCATCCGATTGCGCCATGACGATCTTATGACCGTCCGGCGAAATCGACACGTCGGAAACCGCTGGCAGCCGTCCATAGGCTTCCACCGGAGGCGG
>CAYMSE010000293.1:0-14596 GCA_964392935.1 uncultured Oleiharenicola sp. | reverse complement strand
AAGGTCGTCCAGGAACTCGATGGCGCCGTGCTTTTCAACGGTGCGCTGGCGCGCGGCGAGGCGAAGTCGATCAAGAAGCAGGGCAAGCTGGCCATCACCGTGGAAGCGGGCAAAAACCTCCGCATGGAGGTCAATGGCCGCAGTTACCCGCTGCCGATTGACGGCTACGGCCGGTTCTTCCTGGATTGAGCCGCCACGGCGCCCGGGGCTCCCCGGTGCGGTGAAAAATTCCGACTTTGGGTTGGAACGACGGGCTCAATTCGCTTTACCAAGTACGCATGGAACGAATCCCGTATCTCGGGCAGACGATATTGAAGTGGCGCGTCGGGGCGTCGACCTTCCTCGCCATGCCGGAGAAGGGAGCACGGTTGATGAATTGGAACGTGACGCTCGGCGATGGCAGCGTGCGCGATGTTGTCTATTGGCCCGAGATTGAATCGCTCGACAACGTCGCCGGCATCCGCGGGGGCAATCCGATCCTCTTTCCCTTCTCGGGCCGCTCGTTTGACCGCGGCGAAATCCACCACTGGCGCGCGGACGACGGGGTGAAGCGCCCGATGCCGATGCATGGCCTCGCCCGCCAGGGCCAGTTTCGCATCACGCGGCTCGACGAGGGCGGATTTTCCGCGGTCTTCATTCCCGACGAGGCCGCGAAGGCCGCCTACCCGTACGACTACGAGTTCGTGGTGAGCTACCGCTTCGACCCGGTCGCTCTCTTCGTCGAGCTCCAGCTCACCAACCACGGCCGCGCGCCCATTCCCTGGTCCGCGGGACATCACTTCTACTTCACCCTGCCGTGGACCGCCGGACGCAAGCGTGGCGACTACCTCCTCGAGACGAGCGCCACCAAGTATGTGACCCGCGACGAGCAAGGCCAGCTGCGCGACGGCGTGCGCGTGAGTTCCCGGGAACGGCTGGACAACAAGAGCCTGGTGGACCTCATCCACACGGGCCTGCGGCGGGACGTGTTCGGGGTCACGGAAATCGGCACGGGCAGCCGCCTGCTCTTCCGCACCAGCATGGCGGGGAGCCCGACCCGCGATCTCTCGATAGTGACCTGGACGCCGGACGACGCCGCGCCCTTCTACTGTGTCGAACCGTGGATGGGGCCGCCCAACGCCGCCGAAACCAAGGTGGGATTGCACACCGTCCCCGCCGGGCAGACACAGAAGTTTTACGTGGAAATCTCCCTGTCCTAGGAACCGCATGCGAAAATTGCGGTTACATTCCTGCGGTTTCTGCGTCTATTGAACCATGAATTTTCCCCTCGCCTTCGTGGAAGGTATCGGCGGCCCGGAGCTGCTGCTCATCATGTTCATCGTCCTGCTCCTGTTCGGGGCGAACCGGCTGCCCGACCTGGCGCGCGGCATGGGCCGCGCGGTCCGCGAATTCAAGAAGGCGACCAGCAGCGTCGAGCAGGAGGTCCGCCGGGCGATGGAGGAACCGCCCCCGCCCCCTGCCCCCCGCCCCGCCGGCACCGTCGTGCAGGGCGAGCCCGAGAAGCCCCTGCTGCCGCCCACCGCGGATTGACCGCCGGCGGCTCAGCCGAAGAGGTTCCCGCGGTTGAAGCGCCAGACGGCGACGCCCATGACGGCCGCCGTCATGCCGCCGAGGACCGCCAGCGTGGGCAACAGCTCGAGGAACGATGCGTTCGCCCAGAGCACCTGGGAGAATCCCTCCATCGCCCAATAGACCAATGTGAGCTTGCTCAGGCGCTGGATGAACTCCGGCATGAGCGTGACGGGGAACCAGGCGCCGCCAACCGCGCACATCAGCAGGATGACAAAGGTGGCGAGGCCGCCCGCCGCCTCGGGCGTGGAGGTCAGTGAAGCGAGCAACATGCCGAACGCCGTGCACGCCGCGGCCGCGAACGCGCAGGTGAGGAGCAGGAGCCCGACATGGTGCTCGACGTCGATGCCGTACAGCAATCGGCCCGCCACGAACAGCGTCGCCAGTTGGAGCACGCCGATCATCACGCCGTAGCTGAACTTGCTCCACAGGATGTGGGCGCGGGTGACGGGTCCCGCGAGGATGCGGTGGAAGATTCCGTGGTCGCGCTCGTAGAACAGCGCCGTCGCCGCGCTGCTGAGCGCGAACAGGAGGAATTGCATCGCCCAGCCACCCACGATGCGCGTGGCCGCCGGCGCTTTCACGTCCTGGCCCGCCACCTGGACTTGCTCGACCTTGATCACCTCCGAAACCAGGGAGCCGGCGGCACCGGTGCCGCCCCGACCCGCGCCGATCAACCCGCCGCCGAAGTCACCCTGCTCGATGCGCCGCTGGATTTCCTTCGCGTCGCCGCCAAACGTCCGGGCGACATTGTCCGCGATGACACCGTTGAATCGCTCGAGCTGCTCCGCCCCCACCACGCCCCGCCCGCGCGCCAGCACCGCCCGGCCGAGCAACTGCGGCACATGGGAAAAGATCGCCTTCTGCAGGATGCCGTTGACGAGCTGGGTTTCGATTTCGTTGCGCGGATTGGTGTAGACCTTCAGGTGGAGTCCCAGCTGGTCCTCGCGAAAGAGATCCGCGGGAATCACCACGGCAAAGCGGTACTCGTTCGCGCGCATCTGCCCCGGCAGGTCCTCCTCCCGCAGCGGCACCTCGGCCCCGGTGTCGGTGCGCCGCGTCGTCACGAGACGGAAAGTCTTCTCCTGCTGCAGGGCGGTCACCAAGTCCCGCGCCCCCGGGTCGGAACTGGCGTTGACCACCGCGAGCGGAATGCCGGTCGGGCCGCTGTCGGACCGATTGACGCCGAACACGAGCCCGAAAAGCCAGATGAGGGCGAAGGGCACGGCAAAGGTCAGCGAGACGGCCGCCTTGTTGCGGAAGAAGTTGGTGAAATCCTTGCGGACGAGGACGAGGATCGGATTCATGAAATTCATTCGCGGAGGTTGCGGCCGGTGAGGTGGAGGAAAAGCGCCTCGAGGGTGGGACGCTGGCTGGTGAACAGCCGCGCGGGCAGCCCCAGCGATTCGGTGAGGAGGTAGAAGTCGGAGAGCCGGTAGCCCGCGCGCGGCCGGAACCGGCAGGTTTCTTCCCCGCGTTCCACCGCGCCCTCCGCGGCCAGGCGCTCCGCCAGCACGGCGGCCGCGGCTTCGGCCGGAAACCGAATTTCCTCCTCGAAAGGCAGCTGCTCGAGGAGCTCGTCCAGCGTGCCCAGGGCGTGAATGCGGCCGTGGTCGATGATGCCGATGCGCGAGCACAGGCGCGTCGCCTCCTCCATGTAGTGAGTCGAGTAGATGACCGTCAGCCCGTCGCGGTTGAGCTGTTCCAGAAACTCGAAGATCGCATTGCGCGACTGGGGATCCACGCCGACCGTGGGTTCGTCGCACAGGAGCAGCTTGGGGCGGTGCAGCAGGGCCGCGACGATGTTCAACCGGCGCTGCATGCCGCCCGAGAAGGTCTGCACGGCGTCGTGCCGCCGATCCTCCAGGCGCATTGCCGCCAAGCCCTCCCCGATGCGCTCGCGCAGTGTCGCCCCGCGCAGGCCGTAAAGCTCGCCAAAAATCCGTAGGTTCTGCTCCGCCGTCAGGCGCGGGTACAGGGCGATGTGCTGCGGCACCAGCCCGAGCGCCGTGCGTGCCGCCGGGTGGCCGGCTTCGAGCGGCATGCCATCAAGCGTGAGCCTGCCGCCATACGCGGGACGCAAGCCCGCGACGAGCGACATCAGCGTCGATTTGCCGGCCCCGTTGGGACCGAGAAGCCCGAAGAATTCGCCGCGTTGAATCTGGAGGGAAACGCCATCGAGGGCGGTGATATCGCCGTAACGCTTGGAAACCGATTCGAGTGAAAGCATGGCAGGTGAAGGATTGATGCGGTTATGGGGCGCGCCCCCGCTGCGCGCCAGAAGCCGTCCGCGTCCGAAGGTCATGGTCATGGGTGCGTCCCGTCCCGAACGTGGGACCCTTCCGTTTCGGAGCCGGGGCATTGGTCGATCCGCCGCGGAGCCTCGGCACGACCATGAAAGATTCTATTCCCTCACCCCGCGCGATTTAGGCGGCGGGAGAAAAACTGGCACCGCACCTGCAACAATGCGTTTCGTCAGTTAGGTGTGTGTGTGTGCAAAAACCCGCTCTGCAGAGAGCGGGTTTTTTGTCGCCCCGATTCCCCCCGGCGCGACGATGAGATCGTGACGGCGACCGACGACGACTCCCCGCTGCGAATCCCCATCACCGGTGAACTCGACCTGCACACGTTCCGGCCCGCGGAGATCGCGAGTCTCCTCGACGATTATCTCGCCGAATGCCGCCGGCGCGGAATGCGCGAGGTGCGCGTGGTCCACGGCAAGGGCAGCGGGACGCTGCGCGCGACGGTGCAGGCGCACCTGCGCCGTTCACCGCTGGTCGCGGGTTTTCGTACCGGCGACGAACGTACGGGCGGATGGGGTGCAACCTTGGTTACACTCAAGCCGCATGATTCCTGCTGAGGACCCGAAACTTTCCTGCAATCATGCGGGTACTTCCCCCACCAATGAACGCGATGCACGAAATTGACTACCACATCCACGGCGACGACATGCAGTTCGTCGAAGTTGAACTCGACCCGCAGGAGGCGGTCGTCGCCGAGGCCGGAGGCATGATGTACATGGACGACCAGATCGCGATGCAGACGATCTTCGGCGACGGGTCGCAGCAGAACAGCGGCTTCATGGGCGCCCTGCTCGGCGCCGGGCGCCGCCTCCTGACCGGCGAGTCGCTTTTCATGACGGTCTTCCAGAACCAGGGAGCCGGGAAGCGCAAGGTCGCGTTCGGGGCCCCCTATCCCGGCAAGATCATTCCCGTGCACCTCGCGGAGCTGGGCGGTGAACTCATCGTGCAGAAGGACTCGTTCCTCTGCGCGGCTAAGGGCGTGAGCATTGGCATCGCGTTTCAAAAGCGGCTCGGCGTCGGCCTGTTTGGTGGCGAGGGTTTCATCATGCAGCGCCTGAACGGCGACGGTTGGGCCTTCATCCACGCCGGCGGCACCCTCCTCGAACGCACGCTCGCACCCGGGGAACTGCTGCGCGTCGACACGGGTTGCATCGTCGGCTTCCAGCCCACCGTCGACTACGACATCCAGCTGGTCGGCGGCATCAAATCGGCGCTCTTCGGGGGCGAGGGGCTATTTTTCGCCACGCTGCGCGGGCCCGGCAAAATCTGGCTGCAATCCCTGCCCTTCTCCCGTCTCGCCGGCCGCATCGTGGCGGCGGCGCCGCAGACCGGCCGCGGCGGACGCGAGGAAGGCTCCGTGCTCGGCGGCCTCGGCCGCATGCTGGACGGCGACAACAGCTAGCCGTCCATCCGGAAGCGCCGCCGTCCGTCACTCGGACGTTGTGCCCCATTCCCGCGTGTCCCATGTTCGGGACATGGGCACACAACTCACCTACGCGGCTATTCTCACCATCGTCGGCGCCGGGCTGCGCCTTCTGCTCTACTTCACCGGATACGAGACCGAAAAGCTCGCCACCGGCCAGCACTTCCAATGGCTGGGCATGATCTGCATGATCGTGATCCTCGCGCTCGGCATCAAGGCGGTGCGGGACGAATCACCGGGCGGCTACATGAGCTACGGCAAGGGGGTGGGCACGGGCGTGCTGATCTCGCTCTTCTCCGGTCTGATGAGCGCGGTGTACAACTTCATCCACCTGAAGTTCGTGAACACCCAGTTTGCCGACTACCAGATGGAGTTGATCCGCGCGAAATGGGAAAAGGCCGGCATGAGCGCCGACCAGATGGAAAAGGCCGAGGGCTTCGCCCGCATGACGATGGGCCCGATCGCGCAGGCGATCGCCACCCCGATTGTGGTCGTGGTGTTCGGACTCATCATCGCCCTCATTGCGGCGGCCTTCCTCAAGCGCCCGGCGCCCGCCGATTCGGTCGCCGCGTGATGAATCAGGGCCGCCATGGCCGGCGGCCCTGAACGCATCGCACACACCAGCGCGACGGGGGTCGCGCTGAACTCGTCACAGGGTACGGAGATCCGCGCCCGCCTCGCGCGCCGGCAGTTCCTGCCGGGTCTTCGTCGCCGGATTGAGGACCTTGGTTTCCACCTCGAGGTTGTCGCCGTCGTCATCGAGGTCGAGATCGGCGCCGCCGATGGCGTTGAGCCGCGCGACGACCTCCGCCGGGAGTTTCTCGTGGTCCGCGGGAGAATTGAGGGGCCCGTGAAACGTCACGTCGCCCTTCTTGTTCTTCACGGTCAGCTCGCGCTTGCCGTCGCTGCTGTTCACCTCGACCGAGCCCTCGTCGTCGGAAAAGACGAAGTTGCCCGACGGGAGGTCCAGGATCGTCGCCCCTTTGCCTTCGTGGCGCTTGAACATGTGGATCCGGGGCTTCGCGAACCAGTGGTTGCGCTCGCGTCCGATGAGTCGCATCACATCGCCCGCTTCCGGACCCGCGAGCTCCGGCAAGGCCGGCCCGCCCTGCTGGAAGAAAAAGGCATTGTCACCCATCATGCCGAAGGGTCCGGGCATGCCGCCCTCCGCCAGCTTGGGCACCTCGTGCTCGGCAAGCTTGGCCTTCAGCACGACCTCCTTGCCGCCGCGCAACAGCGTGAGCTTCACCTCGTCACCGGCCTTCCGGCTGCGCACCAATACGCTCAGTTGGTGCATGTCGATGAGGATTTGATCGTCGAGGCGGGTGAGGATGTCGTGCTCCTTCAGCAGGTCGGCAGCCGGGCTGCCGTCGGCGACACGGCGCACGACCAGCCCGGTGTCGGGCGGGAGGCCGAGTTGGACGGCCACCGTGCGGTTCACGGGCATGGTCTCGACCCCGAGGAAGGCGACCTTTTCCTTGGGCAGCTCCTCGTTGAAATGCGGACTGTCGACGCTGAGGTGCCGGCGAATCACGATGTCTTTCTTGGGTTCCTCTCCAGCGAAGGCCGAGGCGGCGAAAAGCAGCGCCGGGACGAGACGAATGATGACGGGATGTTTCATGGGAAATTCAATCCAGCGACGCGCGGACGAGGCGCACTTCCTCGCGCGGCACGCTCCATTTCAGGGAGGCCTTGGTCGCGGGATTCTTCCAGGTGTAGGTGTCCATGTAGCGGTAGCGCACCTGCCGCGCGGGGGTCTTGTCGGGCAGGTAGGCGACACCGTCGTCCTTCAGGTCGTAGAGCACGGAACTGGCGCGGACGGGCTCGTACCGGTTCGCGGACCGGGTCGCCGGCGCGCGGGGCGCGACCGTCGCCGCGACCTCATTGGCCGCCGTGGGCGTCGGCTTGCGCGGGGCGTTGACGACCGCCACCAGGGCCAAGGCCGCCGCCACGCCCGCGAGCGTCCAACCGGCCCATTTCCAGGAGCGAAGGCTGGTGGCCGTCGTGTAGCGACGCGCGGACTTTCCGGGTGACAGCTGCTGCCCGACGCGGTCCGTCAGGGCCGATGTCGGGCGGCACGGACGCAGGCGCTTCAGCTCGTTCTCGAGTTCTTGGAGGGTGTCATCCATGGCACAACGGTTCCAGTTCCTTGCGGAGCGCGGTCAACGCGTAGCGATAGCGCGACGCCGCGGTGTTGGGGGAAATTCCAAGGAGTTCCCCGATCTGCTCGAAGGTGAATTCCTGCCAGATCTTGAGCACGAGAACCTCCCGCTGTTCGTCCGGCAGTCGGCGCAAGGCGGCTTCGATTTCCTGCCGGCGCTCATCCCCTTCCCCGGGCAGCGTCTCGAAGAGATTGCCGCCCGCATCGCCGTCCGGTCCGGCCCGGAGTTCCCGGGCCGTCCGGCGGTGATCACGCCGCGCGAGGTCGATGGCGGCGCGACGAATGGATGTGACCAAGAGCGCTTGCGGATCCCCCGGCAGGTGGCGCTGGTGCCGCCAGAAACGGACGAACGCTTCCTGCACGACGTCCTCGGCGTCGGCCAGTGAACGGGTCCACTGGCGGGCGCAGAGCAGCAGGCGCGGGCCGTGGGCCTCGATCCAGTCTTTCCATGTGCCATGTTCATCGGCGCTCTCCATGCAGTCGGTCTTCGGTCGTTTGTTGAAGAGCGTCACCGGCAAAACGATTTGTCTGAGCCTGCGCCGCAGGCCGCCGGATGCAGACATTAAAAGAGGCCGGGGGTTCTACCCGGCCTCTGTTTGAGCTACCCTGACTTAAAGTTCTGCCGGCCTCAGGCCGAATAGGTCCGGTAACCCGGACGGTAATCAGCAGCGGCCATCGCCATGACCGCGACGACGGCGAGATAGGCGACGGTGACGGCGATACCCGTAAGATAGTTGCCAGTCACCTTCGTGCCGGCCAATCCCGCGACAGCGGCGACGGCGAGAACGGTGGTGATGACTTGGACCTTGTTGGTCTTCATATTCTTGTACTCCATTGGTTGATTTGCGTGGCGCACCTTGTTTGGTGCTGCCGGGAGTATACGGCATAGCTTGCAATAGCCAAAATACTTAGATTCTATTGAATCTAGTTGAAATACCTATGGAGCTCTACCAACTACGTTACTTCTTGGCAGTCGCTGAGACAGGCAATTTTACGAAAGCTGCCGCACGCGCATTTATATCACAACCATCCCTGAGCCAGCAGGTCATCAATCTCGAGGAAGAGCTTGGAGTTAAGTTGTTTAACCGCATGGGCAGGAAGGCGACCCTCACCGACTCCGGTACGATTCTGCTCGAGCGGGCCAAGCGCATCCTCACGGAGGCCGACAACGCCGTCCGGGAGCTCAAGGAGGACTCAGACCTCACTGTCTCAGTCGGTGCCATACCCACGGTAGCCCACTTCCTTCTCCACACCGTGGTGGCCTATTGCCGGGCCAACGAGATCACCATCCAGCTGCGCAGCCGCGAGGATTTCCGCGGCCCGCTGGTGGCTTCGGTGTTGGAAGGGGAACTCGATTGGGCCGTGGTTTCGTTGCCTCTGTTCGAGCCGAATCTGGAGGTCACCAGCCTTTTCACGGAACCGCTCCTCATCGCCATCAGCAGCGACCATCCCCTCGCGCAACTGCCGAAAATCACTCTGCAGGACCTCCGGGACCAGAATTTCATCCTGGCGGGCGGCGCCTCGTCGTTGACCGCCCAGCTGCTGGAACGACTGACCGGCGAGCACGCCTTCACTCCCAACATCACCCATCGGTGCGCACAGCTCGCCACCGTGAAGTCGCTCGCGGCGCTCGGCCTGGGCGTCAGCATCCTCCCTCGCAGCGCCCGCAGCACCAGCGATCCGGAGGGATTGGTCTATCGCCGCATCGAGGGCCCGCCCCTGACGCGTGACATCGTGCTGGTGCGCCATCGCCGCCGCCACCTGAGCAAGGGGGCCAAGCTCTTTGCCGCCGCCGCCCGCGCGGTGGTGGGTCCACCCAATCCCGACGGCAGCGCCATGTTGTTCAAGGTTCCCGGCAGCACCTGAGGATTTGCACCCCGCGGAATTCCGCGAAACAGTGGCCCTCCCATGTCCGCACCCACACTCCAGCCCTCCCTCTCGCCGGCCTCGACGCCGGGGCAGCGACCCGAGGTGCTGGCACCGGCCGGCGATTGGGAATGCGCCCGGGCCGCGGTCGAGAACGGTGCCGATGCCATCTATTTCGGACTCGAACGCTTCAACGCTCGCATGCGAGCGCGAAACTTCACCGTCGCGGACCTGCCGAAGCTGATGGAATTCCTCCACCGGCGCGGCGTAAAGGGCTACGTCACGTTCAACACGCTGGTGTTCGCCGACGAACTCGCCGATGCCGCGAACTACCTTCGGGCGATTATCGCCACGGGCGTTGACGCCGCGATCGTCCAGGATGTCGGCATCTGCCGCCTGATTCGCTCGATCTCTCCGGATTTCCCGATCCACACGTCGACCCAGATGACGGTGACCAGCTCCGCCGGCGTCGACTTCGCGCGGGAGCTCGGTGCCAATCTCGTCGTCCTGGCACGCGAGAACTCGCTGAAGGAAATCGCCGCCCTGCGGGAGGCGCAGAAAGGCGCCGCCGTATCCCTCCCCCTCGAGGTGTTTGTCCACGGTGCGCTCTGTGTCGCCTATTCCGGCCAGTGCCTCACCAGCGAATCACTCGGGGGCCGCTCCGCCAACCGTGGCGAATGTGCCCAGGCCTGCCGGATGCCTTATGAACTCGTCTCCGACGGCGCCAAGGTCGAGCTCGGCGACCGGCGCTACCTGCTCAGCCCCCAGGACCTCGCCGGGCTCGACGTCATCGCCGACCTCATCGCAGCCGGGGTGGCCTCACTCAAGATCGAGGGTCGGCTCAAGAGCGCCGAATACGTCGCCAACATCACGCGCGTCTACCGGCGGGCGGTCGACGCGGCGCTGGCCGCCTCGCGACCGGCCGAGGGACGAAAGTCGAGCGACGAAAGCCGGAGTACCGGCGCTTCGTCCTCCGTCGACCCCCGACCCTCGACTTTCGACCCGGTCGCCGCCCGCTACGACCTCGAGATGGGGTTCTCGCGCGGCCTGTACACCGGCTGGTTCCGCGGCATCAACAACCAGGAGCTCGCGCACGCACGCTTCGGCACGAAGCGCGGCGTCTTCCTCGGCGAAGTCACGCGGGTCGGGCGCGACCACGTGGCCGTTCGGCTCCAATCTCCGCTCAAGCGGGGCGACGGCATCGTCTTCGACGCCGGTCGCCCGGACGAGAAGGAGCAAGGTGGGCGGGTCTACGATCTTGTCACCACCGGAGCCGACACGGTGCTGCGCTTTGGCGGCGGTGATATCGACTTCTCCCGCGTCGCCGCCGGCAACCTGGTTTGGAAAACCAACGACCCGGAACTCGACCGCCGCGTCCGCCAGTCCTACGAGGGCACGCAAATCCGCTTCCGGCGCCCGCTGCATGTCGCGGTGCACGGCCACGCCGGCGTCCCGTTGACCCTGGAGGCGCGCGACGACGAAGGCCACCTGGTCGCGGTCGAATCGACCACGCCGCTCGCGGCCGCGCACAAGCAGCCCCTCACCACCGAGCGGCTCCGTGACCAACTGGGCCGCCTCGGGGGCACACCCTTCGAGCTGGGCACGCTCGAGAATCGCCTCGAGGGCGGGGTGATCATCGCCATCAGCGAACTCAACGATCTGCGCCGGCGCGCCGTCACGGCGGTTGAACTGCTCCGTGCCGCGCCGAAACGGTGGACCATGAATCCACCCGCAGCCCAGCTTCTCCCCCACCCGCCGGCACGGACTGCCGCCGACCCGGGCGAACCCGAGCTCATCGTCGTCATCCGCCACCTGCGCCAGCTCGACGCCGCCTGGGAGGCTGGCGCCCGCACCATTTACGCCGAGTTCGAGGACCCGAAGAAGTACCGCGACGCGGTCCAGCGCTTCCGCGAGCTCCAGGCGCGCGAGTCCGCCAGCCCGGCCCCCGGCTCCGCGCCCCGTAGCCCCAGCTCCCTCTGGGTCGCCCCGCCGCGCATCTTCAAGCCGGGCGAGGACTGGATCCTCAAGCAGGTGCGCTCCTGCGAGGCCGACGGCTACCTGGTCCGCAACTACGACCACCTGCGGTGGTTCGCCGGCTGCCGCCGGCGCGGGGACTTCTCGCTGAACGTCGCGAATCCGCTCACCGCGGGATATTTCCTGGAGCGTTACGCCCTCGAGCGCGTGACCGCCTCGTACGACCTCAACGTCGCCCAGCTCGAGGCCCTGCTCCAGGGCGCGCCGGCGGCCTGGTTCGACATCACGCTCCACCAGCACATGCCGATGTTTCATATGGAGCATTGCGTGTTCTGCGCATTCCTGTCCGACGGCACCGATTACCGCAACTGCGGCCGGCCCTGCGACCGGCACGATGTGCGCCTCCGCGACCGGGTCGGCGCCGAGCATCCGCTCAAGGCCGACGCGGGTTGTCGCAACACCATCTACAACTCCCGCGCGCAGACCGGCGCCGAGTTCGTCGACCGCCTGCTCGCGCTTGGCGCCCGCTCCTTCCGCATCGAGTTCCTCAACGAGGACGCCGACGAGCTGGGCCGCACCGTCGGCCGCTACCGCCAGTTGCTCCGCGGCGAGATCTCCGGGGCCGAGCTCTGGCGCGAGTTCAAGCTCATCAACCAGCTGGGCGTCACCCGCGGCCAGCTGGAGGCCGTGCCGCAGGTCATCCGGCGCAAATCCTGAGCCATTCGACCGCCTAATCGCGGCGGCGGTCCGGCTTTCAGTCGGACCGACCGAGCGCAAATTTTGTCGCCTCGCCGGAGGCCGCGCCTTTACTTCCGGCCACTCCATGGACCCCGCCAACGGCAAATCGACGCCGGCCGCGCCCGCGGCCGCGCCCGACCTTGAGATCAAGGACGCCCAGATCATCTTCTCGCCGATCTGGGAGGACCTGGAGGCGCACTTCGGCCGCGAGCACCTGCGCTTCCCGAAGGAAATCATCCTGCTCGGCGGCGCGCCCGGCTCCGGCAAGGGCACGCACACGGAGTTCATCTCCCGCACGCGCGGGCTCACCTGCGCGCCGATCGTGATGAGCGCGCTGCTCGACACGCCGGAGATGAAAAAGATCAAGGACGCGGGCAACATGATCGGCGACCGCGAGGTGCTGGCCGTCCTGCTGCGCCAGCTGCTGAAGCCGGAGTATCGCGACGGCGTCATCCTCGACGGCTTCCCCCGCACCAAGGTGCAGGTCGAGTGCCTCAAGATGCTTTACGGGCGGATGACGCAGCTGTGGCGCGAGTTCTACGGCACGCCCCTGGCGATCCACTTCCGCCAGCCGGTGATCCAGATCGTCGTCCTCTTCGTCGACGAGAAGGAGAGCGTGAACCGCCAGCTGAAGCGCGGCCGCGAAACCCGGATGCACAACGAGGAGGTGCGGCGCGTCGGCCACGGCCAGCTGCTCGAGGAGCGCGCGACGGACTTCGACGAGAAGCTCGCCCGCCGGCGGTACCGCGTGTTCAAGGAGCAGACGTGGGACGCGCTCCTCTCGCTGAAGGACATCTTCCACTACCACCTCATCAACGCCCAGGGGCCGATCGGCGAGGTGGAGCAGAACATCCTCGGCGAACTCGAGTACCAGAGTTCGCTCGAGCTGGATCCGCGCACGTACGACCGCCTGCGCACGCTGCCGCTGGCGAGCGAGATCGTCGTCCACGCCCGGCAGGAGCTGGTGAAGCGGCTCGACGGCTACGAGCTGAACAGCCCCGAGCTCTTCCAGCGGGTCGTGAACCTGATCGAGAAGAAGATCATGCCGATCGTTGTGCGGCACGCGCTGTCGGGCCACGCCAACATCAACAGCGAGGACCCGGTGCTCAACGAGCCCGAGGCCCTGGCCATGTTCATCGACATCTTCTCGGAGCGAGGTTACCACGCCGTCGTCGACGTGCACCGCATCGAGGTGCCGGAATCCGTCGACCTCGCCACCGGCCGGATCAACTGCCGCGTGAAGAAGGTCTACCGCACGATCATCCGCTTCAAGGGCTCCGAAATCCGCCGCGGCTGACTGGCGCCCGCGGCGCTACTCGTAGCGCAGCGCCTCGATCGGGTCGAGCGACGCGGCTTTCCAGGCGGGATAGAAGCCGAAGCCGACGCCGATGCCGCAGCAGACGATCAGGCCGATCGCGGCCCAGTTCCAGGGGAAGATGATCGCCGCGTCCATCAGCGACGCCAGGTAGTTGCCGGCCACCACGCCGAGGAGGATCCCGGCGATGCCGCCGAGCAGCGAAATCACCACGGCCTCCAGCAGGAATTGCGACAGGATGCTGTTCCGCCGGGCGCCGATCGATTTCCGGATGCCGATCTCCTTCGTGCGCTCGGTCACGCTCACCAGCATGATGTTCATGATGCCGACGCCGGCGGCGAGCAGCGCGATGCCGGAGATCACGAACGAGCCGGCGCCGATGACATCCGCCACCTTCGCGAAGATCGAGATGAGGGAGTCGTTGGAGTAGATCGCGAAGTCCCTCTCCTCCTCGGGCCCCCTGCCGCGCACGACGCGCATCTGGGTCACCGCCTGGTCCAGCGTCTCCGCATACTTGGTCTGGTCGGGCGCCTGCACCGCGATGTTCACGGTGCGGCCCTCGGCCCCGAAATCCGACATGAACCGCGTGATCGGGATCATCGCCACGTCGTCGCCGCTGTTGCCGAAGGCCATGCCCTTGTCGGCGAACACGCCGATGACCATGTAGGTGCGGTCCTTCACCTTGATCGCCTTGCCGAGGGCGTTCTCCGCGGGAAAGAGCTTCTTCAAGATGGCCTGGCCGATGATGATGACCGGACGCGCCAGCTCGACGTCGTCGGGCGTGAAGTTGCGCCCGAGGTCCACGCTGTACTGGTTGGCGGTGAGGAAATGCTCGTCGGTGCCGCCGAAGGTCAGCCCCGGCGTGGTCTTGCGCCCGCTGTAGACCGCCTGCGCGCCGTCCCGGTCGAACACCTTGAGGCAGATCACCTCGGCGGTGCCCTCCATCATCCGCTTGAACTGCATGGCTTGGTCGAGCGTGATGTTGCGCCGGAGGTCATACTTGCGGCGCCCCTCGGGGCCGCCGCCGTTGATCGGGTACTTCGCAAACTGGAACATGTTCGAACCGAGGAAGCTCAGGCCCGTCTCGATCGAGCCGCGCAGGGCCGTGATGACCGTCATCACCCCCACGATCGAGAAGACGCCGATCGTGATGCCGAACATCGTGAGGCCGGAGCGGAGCTTGTTCACGCCCAGCGACCCGATCGCCATCTTGAAGATGTCGCTCCCGTTCATTCGTAACGCAGGGC